>JBOHTE010000674.1:0-13898 GCA_050733555.1 Gemmatimonadaceae bacterium
CCGCGGACCCTCGGTACTGCGGGTCCGCTCTGCTCCCCCGCTCGGCTAGCTGAGTGCTCGGCCCACTCCCTGTCCAGCGACCAACAACCAACTACCAACTACCCACTACCGCCCGATACCCCACCGCGAGCGGTCCATCCTCTCCGGGGCGCGTCTCGGGCCAGAGCGCGAGCGTCACGCCGTTTCCGGCGGGCAGCCGGATTCCGGTCGCGGCAAGATCGGTGGCGGGATTGCCAAGGCTCGCGATGTCGCCGCGCGGCATCCGCGCGAGCGCGGAATCGGCGACGCTCCCGTACACCCTGGGCAGGGTCGAGCGTATCGTCGCCTCGAACTTGTCGGGCTTGCGCGTGCGGCCAAGGGGGGTGTCGAAGTGCACCGTCACTACACGCCCCTCGCGCATGGCGAAGACGCCGTTGCCGAGGTCCGTGCGTCCTTCGGCGAGCGTCGGCAGCGGCAGCGCTGCCGCGGCCCCGTGCCTGGTGGACGCGGATGGATCGACAGTGGTGGAGACGGAGGCAGTCGAGGCGGATCCGGTCGGGATGGAGGCGGTGGCGCTTGCCGGCATCACGGTGCCACGCGATGCGCGCGGCTCGCGGAGCGCGCCGTCACTCTGATGCGGGGTCGCGACGTCGGCCACCGGTGCGACACGGGACGTGGCGGAACTGTCGGATGATGTGCCGTTGGCCATGAGCGGACCCGTACCGTGCGCGTCGCCCGGAAAGGCGTGCAGCGTTGCGCGGATGAGGATGGCGATCACGGCGACACCAATGATGCCGGCGCCGATACGAAGTGCCAACTGCGCGGTGCGCGCCTGCGCGGCGCGGCGCGCGTCGCGACGGCAGTGCAGGCAGACGGTGGTGCCCGGGCCGCGCGGGTGCGTGCAGGGCGGGAGAGTGCGTGGGGACATCGGGAAACCGCGGTGACTCGAAGTGGAGTGGGAACGCGGTGCGTGAGACGCGTACCGCGAAGGGGCGAGGCGGCGTGCCTCGCGAAGCGCCGTCGTCTCCTTCCGTGACGAATGGCGCGGCGTGCGGCAACTGCGGGAGCGGGTCGGGCGGATGGCGAGCAGGACGGTCGTCGCCAATACTTACATCCGACTGTCCCGACATGCAATATCGGCTCCTTCCCGCGTCTCCTCCCGAGGCCAGCCTCATGCGTAGTCCCTCCGCTCCATGACATCCACCGTGGAAACGCCATCCGGCGCGGTGGCGCCCGTACACAAGGGGCGCCTGCTGAACGTGCTTGGTGTCGCGTTCGGGCTTGCCGTGATCATTGGCAATACCATCGGCATGGGGATCCTGCGCACGCCGGGCGAGATCGCGGCGCGTTTGCCGAGTCCGTCGCTCTTTCTCCTGGTGTGGGTTGTGGGGGGGTGCTACGCGCTGCTCGGCGCCATCTCGCTGTCGGAACTGGGCGCGATGATTCCGCGATCAGGCGGGCAGTACGTCTTCGTGCGCCATGCACTGGGTGAGTACGCCGGGTTTCTCGTGGGCTGGAGCGACTGGATCTCGACGTGCGGGAGCGCAGCGGCCGTCGCCATGGTGATGGCCGAGTATCTCACGGAGCTGGTTGCACCGCTTGCAGGACGCGCCACGGTGATTGCCGCGGCAGCGGTGATCGCGTTTGCCGTGCTCCAGTGGCGCGGGGTGAAATGGGGCGACGCGGCTCAGCAACTGACCAGTCTCATCAAGACGCTCGTGCTTGTGGCGCTGGTGGCCGCGTGCTTTCTCCTGCCGGCGCAGGGTGCAGCGCAAGCGCCCGCGGCGGCGGCGATTCCGCACGGCGTCGCCCTGTTCGCGGCGATCACCATTGCGCTGCAGGGCGTGATCTACACCTACGACGGATGGAACGGCGTCATCTACTTCAGCGAGGAAGTGCGCAATCCCGGCCGTGACATTCCACGGGCCATGATGCTGGGTGTGGTCGCGGTCATCGTGATCTATCTGGCGCTCAACGTGGCATTCCTGCACGTGGTCCCGATTGGCGGCATGGCGGGACAGACGCTCGTGGCCGGCACGGCGGCGGGAGCGCTCTTCGGTCCGCGCGGCGACACGATCATCCACATCATCATGGTGCTCTCGCTGCTGAGCGCCGTGAACGCGCTCGTCCTCATGGCGTCACGCGTGCCGTACGCGCTGGCGCGGGATCGGCTGCTGCCGGCGAGCCTGACCGGCGTCAATCATGGCGGCACGCCGACGCCGGCGCTGGTCGCGGGGTTGGGCATCTCGCTCATCTTCATCCTGACGGGCACCTTCGATCAGGTGCTCGCACTGCTCGCGTTCTTCTTCGTGCTGAACTACCTGCTCTCCTTCACGTCGGTGTTCGTGCTGCGCCGTCGCGAGCCCGATGCGCCGCGCCCATACCGGGCGTGGGGATATCCGTGGACGACCGCGGTGGCGCTCGTGGGATCGGCCGCGTTCCTGGTGAGCGCGGTGATCGGCGACCGCGCGAACAGTGTGCGCTCCATCATCATCCTGGGGCTCACGTGGCCGCTCTTTCTCATCATCCGACGCGTGCGCGGACCGGGGATCGGTGTGTAGACGACCCCGGCCCATCCGGCAGCACGAGGCATTCAATCCGCCAACGTCATAGGGACGGGGGCGAGGGAATGGGCAAGGCGACAACCTCCCATTATCTATTCCTCATCGATCTGGCTGCCAGCTTCACCTTCTCCTTCATTTGTCTGCTACCGTGCCTGAGCTTACCAACCGGTTCCGATCGCTGCCCGTGTACATGCTCGCCGGGATCCCCGCGCGGAAGCGTGAGCTGATCGCGCGGGGCGTGGATGTGATCGACCTGGGCGCGGGCGATGCCGATCTCGCGCCGCCCGCCGCGGTCGTTGGTGCCATGCAGGAGGCCGTGACGAAGCCGGCACTAGGGCGCTACGGCTTCGGCCTGGGATACATGCCCTGGCGCGAAGCCATCGTGAGCTGGATGGAGAAGCGATTCGGTGTCCGGTTCGATCCGTTGCGCGAGGTTGTGCCGCTCATTGGCAGCAAGGAAGGCATTGGCCATCTGGCATTCGCGTACCTGGAGCGGGGCGACGTGGCCATCATTCCCGAACCCGGCTACCTGTCGTACCTGGGCGGCGCGCTGCTCAGCGAGGCCACGCCGTACAACTATCCCCTCCGTCCGCGCACGAACTTTCTTGTCGAGCTGGACGATGTGCCGGACGATGTGCTGCGGCGCGCGAAGATGCTGTATCTCAACTATCCGAACAATCCCACGGCCGCCATCGCGCCGCGCGAGTATCTCGAGCGCATCGTGCGACGCTGTCGCGAGCTGAATCTCCTGCTCGTGTACGACAATGCGTACTCGGAGCTCGCATTCAATGGCTATCGGCCGCCGAGCATCTTCGAGATCGACGGCGCGCGTGAGGTGGCGCTCGAATTCCACTCGCTCTCCAAGACGTACAACATGACCGGGTGGCGCTGTGGCTGGGCGGTGGGCCGGCCGGAGTTCGTGGCGGCGCTGGCCAAGGTGAAGTCGTTTCTGGATACGGGCCAGTTCATGGCGGTGCAGGCCGCGGGCGTGGCCGCGCTCGAGAGCTGGGGTGACTTCGTGCCGAAGAACGTCGCGACGTTCACGGAGCGGCGCGATGCGGGTATCGCGGCGTGGCGCGCTGCCGGATTCACCGGTGCAACGCCGCGCGCCACGATGTATCTCTGGCTCGAGCTGCCCGCGGATGTTGACGGCGCCGCGTTCGTCGAGACGCTGCTGCAGGAGGGCGTGATCGTCATCCCCGGTTCCAGCTTTGGCGCGGGCGGCGATGGGTTTTTCCGCGTGTCGCTGACCGTGACGCCCGAGCGGCTGCGTGAGGCGGCGCGTCGTGCGGGTGAAGTGCTGGCCCGGATGACGGCGCCCGCGCCGCACTGACCGCACGATCGTGACCGGACGACGTCGCGCGGCGCGGCGGCCTTCCGAGCCCGGATCGCGCGACACGCCGCTCTGGACGCCGTCACCGGCGCGCCGCGCCGCGAGCCGGATGGTGGAATTCGCGCGATCCGCTCGTGCGTTCGGTGCGCCACACGCCCTGCGCAGTGATGACACGCTCGACTACACCGCGCTCCACGCCTGGTCCGTGGCGCATCGCGATCGCTTCTGGCAGGCGGTGTGGCAGTACAGCGGCGTGATCGCGGATATCGGAGCGGATGCACGGTTCCCGCGCGATGCCGGCGTTGGGCTCGACCGGATGGCGCCGCCCGATCCGGAGCACGGCCCGCGCTGGTTCCCGCGCACCCGACTCAACTTCGCCGAGAATCTGCTGCGCTTCAGCGACGCGCATCCGGCGCTGGTGAGCTGGACGGAACGCGGGCCGCTCCGCTCGCTCACCTACGCGGAGCTCGGGCGCGAGGTCGCGCGCGTCGCCGCGGCGCTGCGTGCGCAGGGTGTGGTGGCTGGCGATCGCGTGGCCGGCTGGATGCCCAACATTCCCGAG
The DNA here is from genome assembly GCA_050733555.1 of Gemmatimonadaceae bacterium. Taxonomy (GTDB): domain Bacteria; phylum Gemmatimonadota; class Gemmatimonadetes; order Gemmatimonadales; family Gemmatimonadaceae; genus JADGGM01. The sequence continues at coordinate 4,439 of JBOHTE010000674.1, forward strand.
ACCGTCATCGCCATGCTCGGGACGACATCACTGGGGGCGATCTGGTCGTCGTGTTCACCGGACTTTGGCGTGAGCGCCGTGGAGGATCGCTTCGGACAGATCGAGCCGCGCGTGCTGTTCATGGCGGACGGATATCTCAATCGCGGCACCGTCCACGACGGCATGGCGAGAGCGCGCGACATCGTCGAGCGCATCCCCGGGATCGAACGGGTCGTCGTGGTGCCGCACCGCTCTCGCGTGGCACCGGACGATGCGCCGGCATCCGCGGGCGGGCTGCCGCGCGGCGTCCTCTGGGACGACTTCCTGGGCCCACCGGCGGCGCCCGACTTCGTCCGGCTGCCCTTCGACCATCCCGTGTACATCATGTATTCCTCGGGCACCACTGGACTGCCCAAGTGCATGGTGCACGGTGCTGGCGGCACGCTCCTGCAGCATCAGAAGGAGCATCTGCTTCACACGGACTTGCGGCGCGACGATTGTCTCTTCTACTTCACCACCTGCGGATGGATGATGTGGAACTGGCTGGTGTCCGCGCTGGCGGTGGGCGCGACGGTCGCGCTGTATGACGGATCGCCCATGTCGCCAGCCCCGGACGTGCTGTGGCAGTTCGCCGAGGGTGAGCGTATCACGGTGTTCGGCACCAGCGCCAAGTATCTCGCGCTCGCCGAGAAGGGCGCGGTCGCACCGGCGGCGACGCGCGATCTGTCCGCACTGCGCATGATTCTCTCCACCGGCAGTCCTCTTGCGGCACACAGTTTCGACTACGTCCACGACCACATCAAGGCGGATGTGCATCTGGCGAGCATCAGCGGCGGAACCGACATCATCTCCTGCTTCGTCCTTGGCAATCCGGCGGCGCCGGTGTGGCGCGGCGAGATGCAGGCAGCCGGACTGGGCATGGCGCTGGAAATTCGCGACGAATCGGGGGCCGGGATGGTGACCGGCCCCGGCGAACTGGTCTGCTCGCGGCCGTTCCCGAGCATGCCGACGAGTTTCTGGAACGATCCCCACAGCGTGCTCTACCGCGCCGCGTATTTCGAGCGGTTCCCGGGCGTGTGGCGACATGGCGACTGGATCGAGCACACGGTGCACGACGGCTGGATCATCCTGGGCCGCAGCGACGCGACGCTGAATCCCGGTGGCATTCGCATTGGCACCGCGGAGATCTACCGCCAGGTGGAGCAGCTCGATGACGTCGTCGAGAGCATCGCCGTGGCGCAGGAGACGGGCGAGGGGCCAGGCGACGTGCGGATCGTGCTCTTTGTGCGGCTCCGCGAGCCACTGCTGCTCACCGATGCCCTGCGGCAGCGCATCAGGCAGCGCGTGCGCGAACATGCCAGTCCACACCACGTGCCCAAACTGATCGTGCAGGTGCCCGACATTCCGCGCACCATCAGCGGAAAGATCAGTGAGATCGCCGTGCGCGACGTCATTCACGGGCGCAACCCCACCAATGTCGATGCGCTCGCCAACCCCGATGCGCTCGCGTTCTTTCGCGACCGTCTGGAGCTTCACCAGTGACCACAAGCAGCCTGCCGCTGTCGCTGCGCGCCCTGCTGCGCGATGCCGTTGACTACGCCGGCCTCTTCCCGCCGGCATCGCTGGACATGTATAGCTCGGTGCGACGGTACGCCGCCTATCTGGCCGGCGCCGAGCGATGGCTTCTCGGACGGTTCGTGGTGTCGGCATCGCGTCTCGATCAATTCGAACAGGCGATTCGCGCGTTGACGGATCATCCGAGCGAACCGATTGCCGTCAGTGCGCTCATCGGCGCCGAGGTCAGCCCGGAGGCGGATGTCAGGCGCATGGTACGCTTCAATGCCGGGTGGACGGAGGGCGGCGCGCTCGGCCGCCGTGCAGTGGTGCAGGCGCTGGAGACGCGGGCCAGCACGACAGCCGAGATCGCGCGCGTGCTCCAGTGGGTGCCGCGCGGCCTGACCCTGTTCGTGGAGGTCCCCATCAGGGATGATCCACGACCGCTGCTCGAACTGCTCGCGGCTGGCGGCGTGCACGCCAAGATCCGTTGTGGCGGCACGACGCCGGACTACATCCCGGCTACGGCGGATGTCGCGCGCTTCATGGCCGCCTGCGCATCGCTCGGTCTGCCCTTCAAGGCGACGGCCGGATTGCACCACGCCGTGCGCGGGTGTCATCCGCTCACGTACGACGTGGGTGCTGCGCGCGCGGAGATGTCCGGCTTCCTGAACGTGTTCTTTGCCGCGACAGCGCTGCGCGCCGGTGCCATGGGGCCCAATGAACTCGGCAGCGTGCTGGAGGAATCCTCGGCGGAATCGTTCCGGTTCGACGATGCCGAAATGTCCTGGCGCGACCGCGTGCACGTGTCCACGACCGCCATCGAAGCGGCACGCCCTGCCGCCCTGCTCAGCATCGGATCCTGTTCCTTCACCGAACCGGTCGATGATCTTCGCGCGATGGGGCTGTGGCCGGTGACGCCGTAACGGTGATGTCGCGCGTCGCGCTGCTCCGTGCGCTGCCGGACTCGATGGCGAGCTCGATGCGATAGTGTCCGGCGGGAATGTCGGGAATCGCCACGCGGAGTGCGCGCCCACTCGCGCTGTCCGGACGCCCCGGATCGTTCCACTCCAGCGACACCGGATGGTTCGCGCTGGCCAGTCCGAGAGAATGCGCGATCCCGCGCAGCAGCCCATGATCGAGCGGCGTGAGGCGGAGGGCGACGCGCGCCGGATGCTCCGCGCTGGCCTGTGCGTACGATTCCCAGTAGAGCGCGACGGTGTCACCGGCCGCCACGCGGAGACTGCCGATGGCGCGGGCGGCGGCGCTCGTCAGGGATGGAAGCGATGCCGTGGAATCGGCGAGGCCGATGAGCAGATCCGACAGCAGCGCGTTATGCGCCAGCGGCGTCACGCCACCGCGCCAGCGCGCGGCAACGGCGTTCGCGGAATCGAGGAATTCCACCCCCAGGAGGGCGTCACGCGCCGGCGCACGCAGCGTGAACGACCCGGCGCCGGTGTGTGAGCTGTCGTGCCGGAGGGCGAGCATGCTGTCGGGAGCAACCGCGAGCACGACGCCGGCCATGGCGGGCCGCACGGAATCCACCCGTGTCGCGCGTGCGTCGAACGCCGCCACGATGACCATGCTGTCACCACCGGCGCGGCGGAATCGGGCAATCTGCACGGGCAGTGTGTCGATGCGCAGCAGCCAGCCGGGTGCGTAGCGCATGGGCGGTGTGCGCGTGACGGCGAGCTGCCAGTCCGAGGACGCAGCCTGGAGCGAATGCTCGATGGCGTGGCGGTCCGGCACCAGACTGAAACTGGGATTTGGTACATGACCGACCACGCGGACCTCCGGGTCTGTGAGTACCTGGAGCCGATCCTGCTCGCGCGCCCAACGCGTGGGCCACCCGTAGCGCAGCGCGACTTCCTCGATGTCAGAGCCCCAGGACAATCCTTCCGGAATGGCGGTGCCCGCCTCGAGCGCGGCAATGGTGCGACGAGCCAGAAATTCATCACGGGTCGCGCGTGGTCGCCACGTGAGCAACGGCGCGGCCAGCCAGAACAGACGCGCGCTCGCCCGTGCGCGCTCCGTGCACGCGGGGCCGTCCGCGGGAGGATCGTCAACGCCGCGCGGAAGCCAGGGGTCGACATCCAGCCACTGGCAGCGAAGCGTGTCGGGCATGGCGGCGAGCGCACTGTCATACGCGGCGGCGCTCAGCGCCTCCTGGCCCGCGTGGTGCCAGACCAGGCCGCGCAGCGCGTTGCACCACCAGGGAGTCGCGGCGCAGTGGGCCAGGATCGCGGTCGCATTCGAGTCCGTTGGAGACTCGAGCGCGTAGCGCACGCGCTGACCCACGATGAAGTCGCTGGTGGAATCCTGCCGCGCGAGCGAATCGAGCATGCGCCGGAGTGCCTCGCGGGCCACGGACACGCGCGCGGCCTCCGGCGGGAGTGCGGGATCCTCGTTGTCGTCCCAGTAGCACAGCCGTCCGATGGAGACATCACAGGCGCCCTGGCGCGGCGCCACGACGGGGAGATGAAAGCGGCGCAAGGATTCGAAGTCACGCTGCGAATCGCGTGCCCGATGCTCAGCAGACGTGCGCACGCGCTGCGCCGCGGCACGCCGAGCGGCCGGTGGCATCCACGACAGCAGGAGTGTCAACAGCGCCAGCGCGGCGGCGCTAGTGCATCCGGATGACTTCGATGTCGCGCGTGGCGCGTCCATGGGTGGCATCGTTGGCGACCTCGAGCTCCAGCCGATAGCGGCCTGGCGGCAGATCGGGGATCGCGAGGCGAACCGCGCGGCCGACCGCGCCCTGCGCGCCGCCGGGGTCATTCCACGCGAGCGACATGGCCGGCGCCGGATGACTGTCGCCGAACAGATGCCCCAGCTTGCCCAGGAAACTTCCCGACAACGGGATGAGCTGCAGCGACACCCGCACGGGCGCGCCGAGCGACGCATGCGCGTACATCTCCCAGAAGAGCGCCAGCGTCGTGCCGGGTTGCACCCGGAGCTCGGCGATGGCATGGGGCGCCATGGCGGCGAGCGAGTGTGGAATGGACGTACTGTCCGCCACACCCACCAGCAGATCAGAGATCAGCGCCGCATGATCCAGCGGCTCCAGTCCGCTGCGCCATCGCATTGCCAGCGCGTGCGTGGTGTCCAGCACTTCCACGGCGACCAGCGCTCGCTCCGCGGGTGCACGAAGAATGAGCGTGCCGAGTGGTCGAGGCGAAACGAGATGCGCCGTGGCGAGCGTGCTGTCCGGTGTGGAGGCGAGCAGGGCGCCGGCCTCGACCTGACCTGGCGCGTCGCCGAGCGTCGTGCGCGCGTCGTAGGCCACCGCCACCACCATGCTGTCGCCGTGCCGGAACCGCGCGAGCTGCACCGGCAGCGCACCAATGGAACGGATCCAGCCCGGTGCGTACATCATTGGCGCGGCGAGCGCGCTCGAGAGATCCCAGTCGTCGGGCTGCGCCTCGAGCGGCGCTTCCACAGCGTGCCGGTGCGGCGCCAGACTGAATCCCGGGGCCGGAAGGTGCTCCACCACCGGGGAGAGCGACGGATTCGCAATGTCTCCATCGCGCGGCTCCCGCGAGTACCGCACCGGCCACCCGTAGCGCAACCAGATCTCCGCGATGTCGGAACCCCATTCCACCGCACGCGGGATGGCGGTGCCGGCGACGATGCGCTCCATCGTGCGGCGTGCGAGGAATTCATCACGCGCGGCGTGCTGATGCCACGTGAGCAGCGGCGCGCTGAGCCAGAGCACGCGGCGCGCCAGCGCGGCGCGCTCCGCGCAGGGCGGGCCGCCGGATGGCACGCCCATGCCGTAGGGGAGCCACGTATGCACATCCAGCCACTGGCAGCGCAGGGTGTCCGGCATCAGCGCCAGCGCGACATTGAACATCAGGTTGCTGTGCTCCTCGTCCCGCGCGCTGTGATACACCAGACCGCTCAGTGCATCACACCACCATGCCGACGCTTCGCAGTGGTCGAGCAGCGCCGCGGCGCCCGCGTAATCGTGTGCTTCGAGCGCGTAGCGAACCTGTTGTCCCACGATGAAATCACTCGTCGGCGCATCGGCGCCCAGCACCGCGAGCGAGTCACGCAGCCGCTGGCGCGCGCCGCCGATGGAATCCGATTCGTCGCGCAGCGGCGCGTCGCTGATGTCGTTCGTGGTGCGGAAACGGCCGACCATGACATCCGTGCCGCTGCCTGTGGTGAGCACGCGCGGCAGCCGCTCACGGCGGAAGGCCTCGAAATGCCGCTGGGCGCCATGCGCCGCGTGTTCAGAGGCAACGTATGGACTCTGCGCGCACAGGGCGCTCCACGGCGCCGACGATGCGGCGAGGACGAACACGGCGAGCACACGAAAACAAAGCATGGAGGCTACGCAGCACCTGGCGTGGAGTTCGTCTCACCGCACGACCCGTTCCGCACCGTCGTTCAGCTGAACCTGCCACAAGTCAATCACCGCGGGAAGGGCGCGCAGTTCGCTCATCACGGACGCGGGAAGCTCGCCATCCAGGTTGAGCACGGCCAGTGCTTCGCCGCCCGCCGCGAGGCGGGCCTGGTGAAACTCGCCGATGTTGATCCCGGCGCTTCCGACTATGGTGCCCACCCGACCAATCACACCCGGTACATCGTGGTTCCGCAGCAGCACGAGGGTGCCGCGCGGCAGCACATCAATGAGAAACTCGCCAATGCGCACGATGCGCGGGTGTCCCTGCGCCAGCAGTGCGCCGGCGACCACGGTGACATGCTGCCCCGACATGACGCGGACTTCGAGGTATTCGGCATAATCCGCATGGGGCCCGGACTGCGTCTGGCTCACCTGAATACCGCGCGCCGCGGCCAGATGCAGGGCGTTCACGACGTTGACCCGTGTGCGCCCCAGGTTCGCCGCGAGCACACCCATCACGACGCTCGCCGCGAGCGGGCGCAGCGTCTGGGATGCCCCTCCCGCGTAGCGGACCTCGACGGCACTCACCGGCCCATCGACGAGGCTCGAGGCGAGCATCCCCACCCGCTCGCCCACCGACAAGAGCGGCCGGATGCGCCGCATCTCCTCGCCGCCCACCGCCGGTGCATTGACGGCGCGCGACAGGTCGCCATCCAGCAGTGCGGCACGAACGGCCTCCGCGATCTCCACGGCCACGTTGCGTTGTGCCTCCCGGGTGGACGCGCCCAGGTGCGGCGTGAGCACCACGTTGTCGAGCAGTCGCAGTGGATGATCGGCGGGTAGCGGTTCCTGCTCGTAGACGTCCAGCGCGGCGCCGGCCAGTCGCTTCTCCGTGAGCGCCGCGATCAGCGCCTGCTCGTCCACGATGCCGCCGCGCGCACAGTTCACGAGCACGGCGTCCGGTTTCACCCGCGCCAGTTGTGCCGCGCCAATGAGCCCGCGCGTGGCGTCGCTCAGCGGCACGTGCACCGTGATCACGTCGCCGCCGGACACCACTTCGTGCAACGGCGCCAGCTCAATCGCCAGCTCGCGCGCGCGCTCCACCGACAGGTACGGATCGTACGCCACGACTTTCATGCCGAACGCCTGCGCCCGCCGGGCGACCTCGGTCCCGATGCGACCCGCACCGACGAGTCCGAGCGTCTTGCCGTAGAGTTCCGTGCCCGTGAAGCTCTTGCGATCCCATTCGCCCGCCTTCATGGAACGATTCGCGGCCCCAACGCGGCGCACGAGCGCGAGCAGCAGCGCGAAGGTCAGCTCGGCCGCGGAAATGGTGTTGCCGGACGGCGCCGTGAGCACCGCGATGCCCCGTTCGGTGGCGGCGTCCACGTCGATCGTGTCCACGCCAACGCCAGCGCGTCCGATCACCGTGAGCCGTTCCGAGCGCGCCAGCGACTCGCGCGTGATGCGCGTGGCACTGCGCACCAGCACCGCGTCGGCTTCGGCGATGGCCTGCGCGAGCGCGTCGCCCGAGAGCCCCGGCCGGTTCACGAGCTCGAAGCGCGAATCCTCGCTGAGCGCCGTGAGCGCACCCCGCTCGATGGCGTCGGCAATGAGCACCCGATAGCGGGCGCTCATGCCAGCACCGTCGCGAGCTCGGCGAGCAGGGCATCGAGCTCGGCCACCGTGTGGTCTCCCATGTGCCCAATGCGAATCGTCGCGTCCTTCAGTTCACCATAGCCGGAGGCGATCGTGTAGCCCCGTGCCGCCAGCGCCTTCGTCACCGCGGAGCCCGGTTTGCTCCCGGGCACCTTGATGCAGCTCACGGTGGGTGAGCGGAACCCTTCCGGCGCGAGTATTCCCACCGCCACCCCGCGGGCCGTCATCTCGTCCACCCACTGCCAGCAGCGACGCGCCATCGCATCATGGCGCGCCCAGCGCCCTTCGATGGTTTCGTGGCGAATGTGTTCGAGTTGCACGGCGAGCGCATGGAAGAGCGAGAGCGCGGGCGTGTTCGGTGTCTGGTTCTTCGCCAGGTACTTGTCGAACTCCACGAGGTCGAAGTACACACCGCGCGCCGGTGCCGTCGCGGCCCGCGCCAACATCCGGTCGTTGGCCACGCCCAGTGCCAGGCCGGGCGGCAGCGCGAGCGCCTTCTGCGATCCGGTGAGCACGAAGTCCAGCTCCCAGTCATCAGTCTCGACCGGGGCGCCCGCGATGCCCGTGACACTGTCCACGAGCAGCACCACGTCGCCAGCGGCATGGACTACGCGCGCGATGTCGGCGATGGGATTGAGCACGCCCGTGGATGTCTCCGAGTGCACGACCGTGACCGCATCGTAGTCGCGCGCGCGCAGTGCGTCGGCAACCGCATCGGGCGCATGAGCCTGCCCCAGTGGAACCCGCAGCGCATCCGTCTCGTAGCCGCACGCCTCCGCGATGCGAAAGAATCGCTCGCTGAATGCACCATTCACCAGCGCGAGCACACGCCGTCGCACCCCGTTGCGCACCGCCGCCTCCATGAGGCCGGTCGCACTCGACGACGAGATGTACACCGGGCGCGTCGTGCGGAACACGTCGCGCAGACCGGGTTGGAGGGACGCGATGAGCTCCTCCATGGGCTTGCCGCGGTGCCCGATCATGGGCTGCAACTGCGCGGCCAGCACCTCGTGGCGCACCTCGGTGGGTCCGGGGAGAAAGAAGCGCCCGAAGCGGGGTCGCTTCAGGACCAGGGTTTCCTGATCGTCGAGTATGGCGTGGGTGGTCATGATGGACGTTCCGTTGACTGGGCGGCGAGTCGCGCGGCGCCCTGCTCGTACAGCGCGCGTGCGGCATTGGCGCGTGGGACTTCGTGGTCGAGCGCAAGAGGAAGAACTGAGGCGAGTGACGTAGATCTTATCACGGCATCCGCTCCCGCCACCACTGCCGGCCGCACAACCACGCCGGCAAACGCGACCATGAGATCCACGCCGGGGCGCGTTTCGAGATCGGTGGCACCATCGCCCACCATCATCACCGGACGCGGCAGTGACGGACCCCAGCGCTTCACCATCTCGAGTTTGCCTCCCGAGCGTGCCAGTGGCGACGTGGTATCGAAGCCGGCGTAGCTGCCATTGGCGTTGAAGAGGATGTTCACGGCGCCCACGAGCCACTCCGGCACGCTCAGGGCGCGCGCGAGCGTGAGCACCGCGGGGAGGAGACCGCCGGACAGAATGCGGACTTCGATGCCCTCGCCCTGCAGCGCGGCCACGACGCCGGCGGCGTCAGGCACCATCTCGGCGACGTAGCGCTCGCCGACCTCGGCCACCTGATCGCGCGTGGGCGCGATGAGCGCGAGCCGGCGGCCGTAGATCTCCTCGAGACGGACCGTGCCGCTCATGGCCAGCTCCGTGAGACGCCGGCTGTCCTCGTGGAGCGGACCGGCGAGGAGATCAATGCCTTCGATGCGGGTGAGGGTGGAATCGCAGTCGAAGATGACGCAGCGGAAGGAAGGCATGGTGTAAGATGGCCCTGCCACCCTCCCCGTGGGAATCGTCCTCGCCCCGCCACCCTCCCCTTGGGAATCGGCAATCGGGAATG
>JBOHTE010000675.1:0-12520 GCA_050733555.1 Gemmatimonadaceae bacterium
CGCTCGGGGTCGAGATCATCCAGCAACTCGCCAAGCGCTGCCGCGCGCGAGCCCGTGGCGACGAGGACATAGCGCAGGTCGACGGCCTCACCGGTCGAGGCATCGGCTTCGGCGGCGCGGCGCGCGCGGCGCGCATACCGCTCCACCACGGCTTCGACCCCCGGCGTCATCTGCGCGGCCACGACGGCGCGGGGCAGATCCTTCGGCACTTCGGCGAGTACGGCTTCGAGCGCGGTGGTCTCCCCGAGATCCTCCAGGACATCCACCCAGGCCAGGACGAGTGCGCGCAGCGTGTGCAGTTTGAGCGTGGCGCTGCGAATGAGCTCGATGATCAACGCCGGCGGTCCGGCAACCACGGTGGCAGGGCGCGCGGCGAGCAGTCGCGCCGCGCGGCGTACGCTCGTGACGGGAACGGCACGCACGGGCGCGTGCGCGGTCTGCCCTGCGACGGCGTCCGCGATCTCGACCGCCGTTGTCGTGTCCGGCGTGAGCACGAGCACCTGCGTCCCGTCGCCGCCGGCGTCGAGCCGCTCGAGCGTGGGAGCGAGAAATCGGGGGATGGCCAGCACGTCGTGCGGCAGCATGTACAGTACGTTCTGGTTCCGCGCGACGCCGCTGTGCTCGCGCTCATCCTGCCCCTCGCTCTGATGCTCCACCCTGCCTCCGGTTTTCAATGGCGCGGCGATCGAGCCGCGAGTAAAGTATAGCAGGTTCTGCACGTTCACTCCACACGCCGGGATCGCCAGTGCCCGAAGCCATCGCCGCCCGCACCTTCGCCCCATCGCTCAACATCGCGAAACTCAAGGAATCCGCGACGCTCGCCGTGTCCGCCCGCGCCAAGGCATTGCGCGCCGCCGGACGCAACATCATCGATCTCGGCGCGGGAGAGCCGGACTTCGACACGCCGGTGTACATCCGCCGCGCCGCGCAGCGTGCCATCGATGCCGGCGCCACGCGGTACACCGCCACCGAGGGCATTCTGCCGCTGCGCCAGGCGATCGCCGATCGCGTCGCCCTGGACTACCACGGCGAGGACGCCGTGTCCCCCGCGGACATCATTGTCTCCACCGGATCCAAGCAGTCGCTGTTCAACGCCTGCTTCGTGCTCTTCGGTCCGGGCGATGACGTGCTCATCCCGACGCCGAGCTGGACCAGCTACTACGAGATGGTCACGCTGGCGCGCGCGACCGCGGTGCCGGTGATGGGTGATGCGGCGCGCGGACTCAAGGTCAGTGCCGCCATGCTCGAGGCTGCCGCCACGGCGCGCACGCGCGGGGTGATGCTCAATTCGCCGTCGAATCCCACCGGGGCGGTGTACAGCCGCACCGAGCTCGAGGAAATAGTCGCATTATGCGACGAACGCGGATGGTGGCTCATCAGCGATGAGATCTACCGCGACATCTCGTACCACGGTCGTGCCACGTCGGTGCTGGACGTGGCGCAGAGCCGCGACCGGCTCGTCGTGGTGGATGGCGTGGCCAAGGCGTACGCGATGACGGGCTGGCGCATCGGCTGGGCGATCGCGCCGCGCGCCGTGACGAAGACCATGGGCGCGCTGCAGTCGCACACCACGTCGAACGCCTCGTCGGTGTCACAGCACGCGGCGCTGGCCGCGCTCACGGACCACGCTGCGGCGGAGGACGCCGTGTCCGCCATGGTCCGCGAGTTCCAGGCCCGGCGGGATCTGCTGGTTGCCAGCATGGCGCGGGAGCCGCGGCTGCAGTACGTGTATCCGGACGGCGCGTTCTACCTGTACCTCAACGTGGCCGCTGTGCAGCCGGATGGCGACGCGGGCACGGCGTTCGCCACGCACCTCCTGGAGCGCCACGACGTGGCCGTCGTCCCCGGCGCGGCGTTTCTCACACCCGAATGGATCCGGCTGTCGTACGCCGCGCCGCGCGAGAGCGTGATGGAAGGCGTGGGGCGCGTGATCACGGCGTTCGGCGAAATGGTGCCGTGATTTGACCGGTCGCGCGAGCGATCCGGGTTCCTGAACGATCCACCTTATCCCGCGGTCGAGTGATTACCACCATCGTTCTCATCAAGTGCGATCCCAAGCTGATCCCGCAGGCCGCCATGAAACTGGCCGGCATTGACGGGGTCGCGGAGGTCTACTCCGTCTCCGGCGAATGGGATCTCGTGGCCATCGTGCGCGTGGCGGAGTACGATCAGATCGCGCACGTCGTCACCGAGGAGTTCGCGCGCGTGCCGGGCGTGGCTCGGACGCAGACGCTCACCGCATTCCGCGCCTATTCCAAGGGGGATCTCGAGCAGGCGTGGGACATTGGACTCGAGTAGCGGGACGCGCGCGCCGTGAGCGACGACATCGCCGCCTACATCGCCGATCTGTTCTCGCCGGAAGATGACGTGCTACGTGCGGTCCGCGATGCGATCGGCCGCGCGGGCATGCCGCCCATTGCCGTCGTGCCGGAGACGGGTCGCTTCCTGCAGGTCCTCCTGCGCGCGGCCGGTGCACGCCGCGTGCTGGAGCTGGGTACGCTGGGTGGCTATTCCGCCATCTGCATGGCACGGGTGCTGCCCGCCGACGGCCGCATCATCTCGCTCGAGATCAGTCCGGAGCACGCCGCCGTCGCGCGACGCCAGCTCGAGTTCGCCGGCGTCGCGGACCGGGTCGACGTGCGTACGGGCGCCGCGCTCGAGCTGCTTCCGGCTCTCGAAGGGGAGCGCTTCGACGCCGTCTTTCTCGATGCGGACAAGGCGTCGCTTCCCGCCTACTTCGACTGGGCGCTGCGGCTGCTTCGTCCTGGCGGACTCGTGATCGCCGACAACACCCTGCGCGGCGGCCGCGTGCTCGATGAAAGCGACGACGACCCGGACCTCCGCGGCATTCGTGAATTCAATCGCAAACTGGCCACCGACCCGCGTGTGACCGGTCTCGTGGTTCCGATTGGCGACGGCGTGGGCGTGGGCGTGGTGAGAGCGTCAGACCCTCGCTGAGCGTCTGACCCTCGCACGACTTACTCTCCGCTGCGCGCCTCGTAGCTGTCCAGGCACCAGCTCCCCTTCCCGCGAAAGACCTCCTCCCACCGGTCCCCCTGCCACTGCAGCACGGTCAGGAAGGTGTCGCCGCCGAACCGCCACCCTTCGAGCACGATCTCGTCAATCCCGTCGCCGGTGAGGTCGAGATGGTCGTAGTAGCGCCGGAATTCCGCCGTCGCCAGCGGGCCATTCACACGGTGCACGTAGCTCGGCCGATAGCGTCCGCCGGAGTCGGCGTCCGCGACAATGAGCATGTGCGCCGTGCGCGCATCGGGCCGGGCCGTGTTCTCCGCCGTCGCGTCGATGAACGTGGCCACGATGGTCGGCCAGCGCGTCGTACCGCTGGGGAATGACACCGCGTGCATGTCGAGCGAGTCGAGCTCCCGTTGCGAGATGTCCGCGGCGGGCGCCGCCTCCGTCGCCATGGCGCGCGCAATGCGATCCAGTTCATCCTGGGGCAGCGGGAAGCCGCTCCGTGCCCGCGCGAGACCGCTGTTCGCCGCCAGGTATTGCAGCGTGTAATCCGGCGCCGCCATCGTGCGCTGCAGCGCCACGGATGCAACGGGCGTGAGCGTCTGGCAGCCGGGCAACGAGTAGAAGGGCACGCGCCCCGGTTCCCACATCCCGCGCCGCACGTCCACACTTCCATCCGGCGCGCCGTCGTGATAGAGCGCGTAGTGCTGGCTCGGTCGCAGATAGATCTCGTCGAATCGCTTCCAGCTCTCCGCGGAGAGATCGATCTGGTGCAGGGCACCTCCGTCAATGACCGCAACGGGCACCATGCGCGGATCACTGACTTCACCGAACACCTGGAACAGGATGTGGGGATGCGCGGACAGATTCAGCTCGTTCGCCATGCGCACCGCCGGCATCTCTTCAGATTGCCGGGTAGCGCCGAGCGCACGTGCCTTGTCGCAGCCCGTTGCGACGACTAGGATGCTGGCGAACAGTGCCGGTGGTATGCGCACGAGCAAACGAATCGCGGTGTGACCGTGGTGTGTGTTGGGCAGATCCCGTGAGCCACCGGGAGAAGACGCGCCGGGGCGTGCCGCGCCACGAGGGCTCGGACGTCCACAATTCCCGCATCTCATAGACGCAGAGGGCAGGGCGGATGCAACGCTCGCACGGGTGCCCACGGATTCATTTGCTTCCCTGGATACTGGCGTGTGCGCTGGCGGCGCCGGTTGCGGCTCAGGCCGGCGCGGGGGTGGTCCTCGTCATCCGGCCCCGCTTGGGCGACACCCTGGTGACCCGCTTCGAGCAGAATCTCGAGATGACCGGTACCGCGCACCTCCATGGTGCGGACAGCACGAGGCAAACGAGCGGCTCCATGCTCATGCTGTCGCGAGCCATGGTGCAGGGCCGCGACGAGGACGGCACGGAGATCGCCATGATCGTGGACTCCGTGGCGCTCGGCGGCGTGAATGCCGGGATGAATCTCGAACAGTTACGCCGGGCGGCGCAGGGGCGTCGCGTCAACCTTCGCATTACGCCGGATGGCGCCATCACCGTCCTGCAGGGCACCGCGTCGGACATGCCCGACCTGGGCGCCCTCGTCTCGGCGCTGCAGTCCACGCTGCCGGCTGCACCCGTGGCACCCGGGGCGTCCTGGCGACGCGCCATGGCCGTCCCCGTGGCCGGCGCCAGCGACGCCGAGCACGTGGCCATGCTCAGCGCCGTATACCGGCTCGATTCGCTGTCTGCCGACAGCGGCCAGGCCTGGATCTCCATGCACGGTACCATTTCGCGATCGGCGCCGTCGTCTGCCGGCCAGAGTGCGCGCGTGGAATCCACGGGCGAGGTGACGGGCGGGATGCAGATTGACCGGACCCTGGGGTGGTGGGTGGAATCGCACGCGACGATCACGCTCACCACGACGCTCACGCCGGGAATTCCGGGCATATCGCACCCGGCCCGGGTGGAAACCCGCATCACGGAAGAGATGCACGCGCGACCGAGCCACTGAACGTCGCCCGTCCCATTGGCGCAGCCCTCCGGCACCGCCATTTGTGATGGCGATACCCGTGGTTCGCCGATAGATTGGAGTGTGCGCCTCGTACACCTGGCCGATCTGCACCTCGGCTTCCGGCAATATCACCGGCTCACGCCTGCCGGGATCAACCAGCGCGAGACGGACGTCGCTGACGCGTTTCGCCGCGCGATTGACCGGATCATCGAGCTGGAACCCGGGATCATCGTGGTCGCCGGCGATGTGTTTCACTCCGTCCGGCCGATGAACCCGGCGATTGTCAGCACGTTCCAGGAATTCCAGCGGCTCGTGCAGGCACTGCCCCGGACCCGGATCGTGATGGTGGCCGGCAATCACGATCAGCCGCGCGCCAGCGAAACCGGATGCATCCTGCGGCTGTTCTCGCGCCTGGGCATTCACGTCGCGGTGGATGCACCAGAACGTCTGTCGTTCCCGGAGTACGAGCTCTCCATTCTCGCGGTCCCTGAACTGGCCGGCCGCATTCCCGAGCTTGCGCCCGATCCGGACGCGAAGCACAACGTGCTGGTGCTGCACGGCGAAGTGGCCGGTGTGCTGCCGCCGCAGGTCGCGGCGTCGGAGCGGGCGGCGGTCGAGATTCCGCGCGAGGCACTGCGCGCCTCCGAGTGGAGCTACATCGCGCTGGGGCATCTGCACGTGCACCGTCAGATCGCATCCAACGCGTATTACTCGGGCTCCATCGAGTACACGTCGTCGAATCCCTGGGGTGAACTGCTCGAGGAGCAGGACGCCGGTCTTCCCGGCAAGGGGTTCGTCGAGTACGACCTCGACACCGGATCGCACACCTTCCATCACATTCCGTCCAACCGCCGCCTCGTGGATCTTGCCACGATCCGGGCGCGCGGCATGACGGCCGCGGAGCTCGACACCGCCATCAGGGAGCGCATGGAGGCGTGCGACGGTGGCATTGACGACTGCGTCGTGCGTCTCGTCGTGCGCGACGTGGCGCGGCACATCGTGCGCGAGCTCGATCACAGGGCCCTGCGTGACTACAAGCGCCGGGCGCTGTACCTGCACCTGGATGCGCGCCGTCCGGAGCTGATTCGCGAATCCGCGAGCGGCGCGCCGGGACGCCGCGCGACGCTCCTGGAGCTGGTGGAGTCGTATCTCGGTCGCCGTGTGCTGGACGCCGATCTCGATCGCGCGGCGCTCGTGCAGCTCGGTCTCCAGTACCTGCGCGACGCGGACGCGGCCGCCGACCAGACCGCGGCAACGGCAACCGCGGCGGGCTAGTGCGCCTTCACCACATCGCGCTCGCCAACTTCCGGCAGCACGCGGACACCCGCATCGAGTTCGACACGGGGCTCACCGGAATCATTGGTCCCAATGGATCGGGAAAGACCACGATCCTCGAAGCGATCGCGTGGGCCATTTACGGGAACGCCGCCGCGCGCGGCACCCGCGATTCGATTCGCTTCGCGCGCGCTGGCGCGCGGGCCAGCGTGCGGGTGGAGCTGGAGTTCGACCTCGGCGGCCATCGCTATCGCGTGGTCCGGGGGCTCACCAACGCCGAGCTCTATCTCGACGGCGGCGAGACGCCGATCGCCAATTCCATCAGCGGCGTCACCGATCTCCTGGCGCGCCGCCTCGGCATGTCGCGCGAGGAGTTCTTCAACACGTACTTCACCGGGCAGAAGGAGCTGAGCGTCATGTCGGCCATGGGGCCGTCGGAGCGCGCGCAGTTCCTGTCGCACGTCCTGGGGTACGAACGGCTCCGTGCGGCGCAGATCCTGGTGCGCGGTCGTCGCGCCGAGATCGCGGCGCGCGTCACCGGGCTGCGCCAGGGGATGCCGGACTCCGACGTCGTCCTGCGCCAGCTCTCGGAGTCGGAAGCGCGACTGTCGGCGGCTATCGGGGTCGCGGCCGCGGCGGCGGCAGAGCGCGAACGGGCGATCACCGAGCTGGAGCGCGTCGCTCCGCGCTGGGAGGCCATGCAGCGCGAGCGCGACGAGCTGCAGGCGGTGCTCTCGGAAGTGCGGGTGGCCGAGGGTGAGGAGACCGCGCTGCGGCGCGACACGGAGCGGCTGGAACGCGACCTGGCGGAGATCGCCGGGGCGCGCGCCGAGCGTGAGACGTTGCGCGCCGACCTTGAGCCGTACGGACGCTATCACGCCGAATTCCAGCACCTGGAATCGCTCGCGCGCGAGGAAGGGCGCCGCCGCGCACTGCTCGCGACGCGTCACGCACTGGATGAGGAGCTGGCGCGCTTTCGCGAGCGCCGCGCGCGCATCGAGAGCGCACCGCGGCTGGAGGAGGAGATCTCCCTCGCGCAGGGCGAGAAGCGGGAAGAGCTGGAGCTGGTGGACGGAGAGCTCGAGGCACGCCGTACCGAGTGGGTGCGCGACCGGCAGGAAGCAGAAACCAAGCGGCAGGCGCTGCGCGATCAGTTCTCCGAGCTCAAGCAGCAGCGCGACCGGCTCGCCTCGGCCGGAGAGGATGGTGCCTGTCCCACGTGCGCGCGCCCGCTCGCCGGTGCGCTGCGCTCCGTGCTCGAACTGGTCGACGGCCAGTTGGAGACCGTTCGCGTGGACGGCAATTACTTCAAGGGCCGTGTGGAACAGCTCCACGAAATGCCGGACGACATCCGGCAGCTCGATGAGCGTCGCCGCGCGCTTTCCCAGGAAGTCACCACGCTGGAGCGCCGGCTGATGAAGGTGCAGCTCGCGGTGCAGGAGCTCGCCCAGCTCGGCGGCGACATTGTCGAGAAGGACGCTCGCCACGCGGGGCTGGGCCGCGAACTCGATGCGCTCCCTGCCGGTTACGATGCGGAGCGGCACGGGACGCTGCGCGGCGAGCTGGATCGGCTCATGCCCATTGACGCCCGGGCCACGCGGTTGAGCGCGCAGATCGAGCGCGAGTCGTCCGTGTCGCGCGAACGCGAGCACGTGCGCGGCAGCATGCTCGCGCTGACGGAGCGGTTGGGGCATCTGCGCGAACGCCGCGACGCCATGACCGTATCTGAAGCGGACTTCCTGGCGTTGCGTGCCGGGTACGACCGCGCCGCGCAGGCGCTGCGCGCGGCCGAGCTGGCCGCGGCCGCGGCGGAAAGCGACGCGGTGGGCGCGCGCAGTGCGCTCGATCGCGCTGAGCAAGCCGCGCGGGAGCTGGAATCGCGACAGCGTCTGCTCGGCGAGCTCAACGCGCGCAAGCGCCTGCACGATGAACTCGATCGTGCCTACACCGATCTGCGCACCGACCTGAACTTTCAGCTTCGCCCTGAAATTTCCGAGCTGGCCAGCTTGTTCCTTTCCGATCTGACCGATGGGCGCTACAGCGAGCTCGAACTCGATGATCGCTACAACATCGTCGTGCTGGAGGATGGCGCCGCGAAGCCGGTCATCTCCGGCGGTGAGGAAGACCTGGCGAGCCTCGTGCTGCGGCTCGCCATCTCGCAGATGATCGCCGAACGCGCGGGGCAGCCGTTCTCCCTGCTCATTCTCGACGAGATCTTCGGCTCGCTGGATGAAGTGCATCGCGCCACCGTGGTGGACCTGCTGCGCCACCTCGGCGACCGATTCGAGCAGGTCATCCTCATCACGCACATCGAATCGGTCCGGGAGATGCTGGATCACGTGGTCTCGCTGCGCTTCGACTACGAGAGCGGTGCGTCCGTCGTGACCGCGCTCGATGGAACGGGGCCTGCTGCAGCCGTGGATGAGTTGCCGGACATGTTCGAGAATGCGGGAGCACCCGACTGATGGCCATCGCCCGCAACTGGAGAGCGAATCAGGTGCCAGAGGGTCCGCTCCAGGCGCGATTCGCCGACATCCCCGCGCTAAACCGGATCTTCTCCGACAGCTTCACGGAGCGGTATCGGCGTGACGGGCTCACGGGCGTGCGGGTGCCGCACCTCAATCCCGCCATCTGGCAGTATGCCATGTCCGACGCGAACGGCGGCGCGCTGCTCTGGCGCGATGATCGCGGGGAGATTGCGGCCTTCAACGTCGTCCACCGGTCGGGGCGCGAAGGGTGGATGGGTCCTCTGGCCGTGCGACCCGATCTGCAGGGCACCGGCGTGGGAAAGCGTGTCGTGCGAGCGGGAATCAGCTGGCTGCAGGAGGCGCAGGCCGGAACGATCGGGCTGGAGACGATGCCGCGCACCATGGACAACATCGGCTTCTACTCCTCGCTCGGGCTCGTGCCGGGGCGGCTGACGATCACGGCTACGGTGGACGCCGCGCACGGTGAGCGGCCGCCCGCGCTGCTGTCGCGTCTCACGCCGGACGAACGGGACCACGCCGTCGTGGAGTGTCGCGAACTCCTCAACGGACTGCTCGACGGCTACGACTTCACGCGCGAACTGCTGCTCACACACGAGCTGGGTCTTGGCGACACCGTGATCTTTCGCGCCGCCGGGAACGTGGTGGGCTACGCGCTCTGTCATACCGTGCCGCTCGTGGAGGGACGCGCGCGCGAAGAGACGCGCGTGCTCAAGCTCGTTCTGGCGCGCGCGCGGGATCTGCCGCTGGCCGTTCGCGACCTCGCCGACTATGCGCGCCGCACCAGCACGCGCCGCGTCGCGTTTCGCGTGCAGACGGACTACGCGTCGTCGTATCGCGACATCATCTCTCTGGGCGGACGCGTGCGCTGGACGGATCTGCGCATGACGCTCGATGGCTACCCCGAACCGATCGCGTCGGAGGGGCTGGTGTTCAGCAACTGGGAAATTTGACGCGCCGGGAACGGGTCGCGGTGATGGTGATGGCGCTGCCGTTCGTGTCGGCCGCACTCCCGGCGCAGGGTGGCGCTGCCCGTACGATCACGCTGCACCGCGGAACCGTGATCACGCATTCCGTGCGTGTGGCGCCGGGGCGCTACCGCCTCGCGGCACGCGCGTCGCTCGACTCCGCCGTGATTGTCGTGCGCGGCGATGACGTGACCGTGGATTTCGCGGGTGCCACGCTGGAAGGGACAGACCCCGCGGCCGACCCCGATCGCGCAGCCGGTGTCGGCATTCGCATCGAGGGCGGGCACAACGTGCGCATTCTCAATGCGCACGTGCGGGGCTACAGGGTGGGCATTCTCGCGCGCGGCGTGCACGGGCTCACGCTGCAGGGCAACGATCTCGGTTACAACTGGAAGCCGCGCCTGTACAGCCTGGTCGAACACGAGAGCCTCGTGGACTGGCTTTCATTCCACCAGAACGATCACGACGAATGGCTGCGCTACGGCGCCGCCATCTATCTCGCGGATGTGACGGGCGGTGTCATTCGCGGCAATCGCGCGGAACAGGGGATGAACGGGCTCATGCTCGTGCGGAGCGACAGCCTCGTCATCCAGCAGAATGATTTTTCCTTTGACTCCGGACTCGGCATCGGGTTGTACCGGTCGAGCGACAACGTCATCGAGCAGAACCGGCTGGACTATGATGTGCGTGGCTACAGCCAGGGTTTCTACCGGCGTGGGCAGGATTCGGCGGGGCTGCTCATGTACGAACAGAGCATGCACAACATCGTCGCGTACAACTCCGTGACGCACGGCGGCGACGGGCTCTTCGTCTGGGCGGGGCAGAGCACGATGGACACGGGTGCCGGCGGCGTGAACGACAACCTGTTCTTCGCGAACGATTTCAGCTTCGCTCCTGCCAACTGCATGGAAGCCACGTTCAGCCGCAACACCTTCGTCGCCAATCGGCTGGAGGGTTGCGAGTACGGGCTGTGGGGCGGCTACAGCTACGACTCGAAAGTCGTGGGGAACCGCTTCATCCGGAACCGCACCGGGATCGGCATCGAGCACGGGCAGAACAATCTCATCGCGGCGAACTCGTTCACCGGCGATTCCACGGCGGTGCACGTATGGGCCGATTCCGTTGAACCATCGGACTGGGGCTATCCGAAGCATCGCGACACGCGAAGCCGGGACTACCGCGTGGTGGACAACGTGTTCGTGGGGAATCGTGTGGCGGTGCGTGCGCGGAACACCGGCGGGCTCGCGGTCGCACAGAATGTGATGGCGGGCGTGGACTCGGTGGCCGTGCTGCGCGACACCTCGGGATATCGCCTCGCGGACAACGATGTGCGGGATTCGCTCGCCGCGGACGATCCAGCTCCGACGCTGCCCACCGAATACGCACGCCTTGCTCCGCGCCGTGACAGCACCGGCATGCTGCCGGCGGCATCACCCGTGCAGGCGCGGCCACGTTCCTCCATCGTCGTGGACGATTGGGGGCCGTACAATTTTCGCTCGCCCATGCTGTGGCCGCTGGACAGCGTGCGAGCCGCGCCGCTGCGGCTCCAGATCCTGGGTCCTCCCGGTAGCTGGCGCGTGATCAGCCGGTATGGGCTCGCCGCGCTGTCGCACACCACCGGCCGGGTGCCGGACACGATTGCCGTGAGCCCCACGCCCCGTGCCGGCACTGACTGGACGCTGGTCCTCGAGTATCGCGGCGCGGCAACGACCTCGCCGCGTGGCGTGTATCATGCGGCTGGCGCGCCCGTTCGTTTCGCGTACGGGCGCTTCGAGCCGGCCGTGCAGTGGACCGCACGCGTGTTCGCGTGGAGCGACAGCACCGATCCGCGCAGCAGACCCGATGCCTTCGCGGCGTTGCTGCGCGGCACCCCGCGCGCCACGCTGCACCCGCCGCGGCTCGATGTCGAAGGCTCCGGCCGGTTGATTCCTGGCGTCCCCGCGGGGCATTTTGCGCTGGAGGCGATGGGCACGGTCACGCTCGCGCAGGGTACGTACACCCTGCGCACGATCAGCGATGATGCCCTGCGCGTGTGGGTGGACGGCAGACTGATGGTCGATCAGTGGAAACCACACGAGTCGGCACTCGGCTTCGCGACGATTGCGGGAGGCCGGCACGATCTGCGCGTGCAGTACTACCAGATTGACGGCTGGCAGGAGCTCCGCGTGCAGATCGTGCGCGGCGTGGAGCCGTCACCGGGCACGCCGCCGACATCGTGAGGCGTGGACGAACTGTCGGCGATTGCCCTCAGTGGTATGGACGTCGCGCCGCGAGAAAAGATGGGAGCACCACTGTAACGCGCAGGTGCCACATGGATCAGCAGCGGTTCGTGCAATGGCGAAGAGTGATCGGCAGCACCGCGTGTCTTGCGCTGGTCTGCTGTCATCACGCACGCCCGGCAGCCATCGATCTCTCCTGCGATCAGATCATCTATACGGCGGCGGAGGACAGCAATCGCTTCGCGTTGCGGACGGGTTCGGCCGCGAACGACGACCTGCGGCGCGCGGATCGCGGCGAACTCGTCGTGCGCACGCACCCCATCGTGGCATCCGAGCGGCTGGAGCCGCCGTTCCGGGTGACGCTCACCCGCGCCGGCGCCGTGGCGGCCGAAGGGTCGGCACTGAGCGACTCGACATATCTGCTGGCAGACAGCGCGGGATCGTACGGCGTGTCGGTTCGCTGCATGCACTGCGGCCATGCCGATAACGCGGTCATCCTCTCCGCCGGACGCACCGACACGCTCGACGTCTTTCTGACGCGATTCCCCGACAACTGCGAGGCGAAGCGCAGGAAGTAGGGGCAGCCCCATGGGCAGCCCCATGGGC
>JBOHTE010000676.1:0-8399 GCA_050733555.1 Gemmatimonadaceae bacterium
TCTGCGGACGCTTCCGATAGACGAGGTGGTTGAACCGCTGGTGCAACCGGTGCTGCGCCTTCCACGCGTGCGTGATCACGCCCGGCGGTTGTCCGATCTGGCGACGCTTCAGATCCATGCTGGTCGCGGGGCGATGGCGGTAACTCCACGCCGCCTGGACGAGGACGTGCCGGCAGTGACGGTTCCCCGCCTTGGTGATCGACCCCAGGCGTTGGTGAGCGCCACTCGACGACTCGCGTATCACCAGCCCGACATAGCTCGCCAGGTGCCCCGGCCGCTCGAAGCGCCGCCAGTCGGTGATCTCGGTGGCGAGCACCATCGCCGAATGCAGCGAGATGCCGCGGAAGCACTGGAGCGCCTGCACCGCGGGCGTGAGGGTCGGGAGCTCCGCCAACCGCACGCTCTCGCGATCGAGCTCGTCGCGCCGCTGCAGCTTGTAGAGGAGGCGGGCATGGGACTCGCGAAACACCAGGCGATCGGCCGACGCGAGCGGCGACGGCTCGGTGGTGAGGTGCTGCCACCACGTGAGGTGCGGCGTGCACCAGGTGGTGCCCTCGCGGTACACGAACCCGCGGCGGGCGAGGAACTTGAGGATGTAGTGGCGGGACTTGCGGATCTCGCGCTGGAAAGGCTCTTGGGCACCGAACGACGTCGCGCACGCGCTCCTCGGCCTCGCTCGGAATGCGGGACGGTGCGATGACCTCGCAGGCGTACCCCCACTCCCGCATCGCGCGGTGCATCACGTAGCCGGCGCCGCTCGCCTCGTAGCAGGCGCGCACCTCGCCCTGCACGGCCGCCCGATCGAGCCAGCGCTGGAGCGTGACGCGATCGTTGGGCAGGCGGTCGATGCGGCTCGGCGTCTTGGCGGCGCTCGGCAGTAGGGCGATGGTGATGGACTCCTTGTGCACGTCCATCCCGAGATAGATGATTGGGCGAGCAGCAGGTTGCGCAACAACTGATGCCGATGACATGGGCTGGTCTCCCTGAAGGCGACAGAAGGCTCGTCGCGTGTGGCGCTGGCAACTCCGGTTTGCACCGAGGAGCTAATCCACGATGAAACCGGGGGCCAGCCCAGTCATAACTTCCAGAGCGACGAGGAGAGATGGCGCTATCGAAGGCCACAACTACAACGGGCTACTCTGGCACGCCGCTCGCCAGGAAGCTCGGCGTCAAGCCCGGCACTCGGATCGTGGCCTTGAACGCACCGCCCGGCTACGCCGCCTGGTTGGGCGCGCTGCCGCCCTCGGCGGCGATCGGGACGCGCCTCGGCCCGGCAACCGATATTGCGCATGTCTTCGCAACGAAGCGCACGGATCTCGCTCGGGACCTCAAGCGTTGCCGTGCGACGCTGGGTCCCGACGCGGCGACCTGGGTGTCGTGGCCGAAGCGGGCCTCGAAGGTGCCGACCGACGTCACCGAGGACGTGGTTCGGGAGGTCGCACTCCCGATGGGCTTGGTGGACATCAAGGTTTGCGCGGTCACCGACGTGTGGTCCGGCCTGAAGCTGGTTGTCAGGATGGAGCTGCGCTGAGGGCATCGGGCAATCGCGCTCTAACGATGGTTGGTGCTGCTCGCCGTCCTTCAATAGCGACGGCGGCGCCGCCGCTCCATGATATGGAAGGCGCGCGGCGGCCCGCCGCCGCATTCAATTGAACGGCCACAGCACAACCTGACGTTCGGCAGCAACCACGCGAATAGAACTAGCAATGGACGACGGCAAAGCCGACTTGGTTCAGGCGGTGTGCGATACGCTCCAAGCGGGCCGTGTTCACGACGCTCGGGTTCTGGCGCGAACGTCATACCCGTTCCAGCCCATTCCCTCGACTGAGCGGCATGCCGCTGACCGCGCGCCGGGCACCCGCCCAAATCGAGGAACGGCGAAACGGCGTCCCCCCAAAATGCATACAAGAAGGGCCGTGTGGCGTCGAGACGGTTTTCGATGTCGCTACTCCGGAGCGCGACTGGTGTTGCCGCAGGCCCTGGAGCTTCTCTCGCTCGTTCTTCCTGTCGAGTTCCCCTTCGACAACCCTCCCCACGGGGCTTTCGCCAAAACGCATATCGCGATGTGGGAGCTCTGGCCCGCCATTGATCACGTTGAGCCGGTGACATTCGCGAACGACACCGTGTTGGTCAATCGTATCGCCAATCTGGTTACAGCCTCGGTTCGTGTGAATGCCACGAAATCAAGCCGCACACTCGAACAGCTCGGCTGGAGCCTGCGCCCGCCAGAGCCTGCGGCAAATTGGGACGGGCTGGTCGGGTGGTTTGTCGCTTACCTTTCGACGCATCCAGTCTGGCTGGCGCACAGCACGAGTGGCCACCGCTTGACAAAATGGTATGATCTTCTACGCACGCCTTAAGATCAGGCTTGCGCCAGGAATTCCAGAGGATGATGCTGTGCACCTGCTGTCGAACGTGCGCTGCACCACACAAGGCGCTGCAGTGGCAGCGGCTTCGCCGCTGCATTTGATCGATGCCCTTGGAGCTGAACTCGGGCGTTGATATGACTGGCTGGTGTCAAGGGCGAGGTTGATCGACGGTGGACTGGTGAAGATGGAAGGCGTGGGTCCGAGGCCATCTGGACGGTCATCCTGCTGATAGCCGCCGATTCCCGACTCACGTTGGCCGCGCGGGGACGAGTTGCGCCGCAAGGTGAAGTCAGTGCTTTCCGTCGTCTTCCTGATCTTCAACGAAGGGTATACCGCGACCTCAGGAGAGAACTGGATGCAGGCTGCACTCTGCGACGAGTCGCTGCGGCTCGGACGCATGGTGGTGCAACTCCTTCCCGGCGAGTCTGGAAAATGTGCTGCCTCCCTGAGGCGCGCGATGCGCTGGTCGAGCGTCTGCCAGACGCATCGCGGGCCCCACGGCGGGCTGCCGCCGGTACGTTCACGAGATCGCGCACGTGGCGACGACGGTTACTGTCCGCCGCCGTGATCGTGCAGCAGGAACGAGTGCGCGAGCCCACTGGCGTCGATGTAGCCGCCGACCATGTCGCCGCGCGCGTTGATTGCTGTCAGCGCGGTCGCGGTCGCGCCCGCCACATCGATCGTGGTGAGTTGACCGCCGCTCAACAGGAAGCCGTGGTTGTCGCTGGGCCCCACCAGGCACGGGGGGGCGCCCTGGCAGTAGGTGCCCACGATGTCGCCCCGGGCATTCATGCCGCCGTCATCCTGCGTGGCCGGATTCCCGTTCGGGAGTCCCATCGTTGCGAACTGCCCGTTCGTCAGCACGAAGAGCTGCTCGGTGCCGCCCTCGCCGAAGCCACCCACGATTGCGCCGTTCTCGTTCGGTTTGAAGGCATTGGTCTCGTTCCCGCCGGGAACGTCGATAATCGTGAAGACTCCGTTCTGAAAGAGAAATCCGTGAAACGAACCCAGACCGGGCGGGAGGCAGCGACTGAGCGTGCAGAAGCGGCCGGTGACCTCTCCTCGATTGTTGATGCCCAACGGATTGGTGAAAGTCGATCCCGGCGGATCGAATGAGGTGAACACTCCGTCCCGGAGCAGGAACCCGTGCCTGATCGGATCGGCCGGCAGGGAATACCACCCAACGATGGCACCGCTGTCGTTGATGGAGGAAGCGACAGAAAAGTTGGAGCCGGGGTAGTCAATGGTCGTCAGAGTGCCGTTCAAGTCGCGAAGGAACCCGTGGTTCTGACCGGCGGTGAGATAGCGGCCCACAATCTCTCCTTCCGCGTTGATGTCGAGCGCGAAGGTTCTCGAGGCTCCAGGCACGTCGAAGATGGTCAGGGCTGCTGGTTCGATACTTCGTTCGACTGTCGTGCGCCGGGTGGCGGCGGGGCCGGCAACGGCTCCGGAATCCGCGCACGCCGCGAGTGCCACGCCAGCGGCGGCGAGGCGGCAGAACTGCACCCATGGTGCATGCATGACTGTCCTCCTATCTTCTGGGGCTTGTATGGGACGGACGGCATCCGATCGGGCGATCTTGCCCCCGTCTGGTGAAGCGGTAAACTCGGAGACGGTCCTCAGATTTCCCTCAGTTTTGGCTCAGGGCGGCCAACGAGACTGCCACGATGCTTCGTCTGGAGACGCTTGGCGGTCTCGCGCTGACTGATCAGCAGGAGGAGCGTCCCCAGCCGCGCCGGCGGCTCGCCCTCCTTGCCCGGTTGGCGCCGTCCGGCGCGAAAGGGGTGAGTCGCGATGAACTCCTCGCGCTGCTCTGGCCCGAGCGCGATGGCGAGTCGGCCCGCCACTCACTCGACCAGTTGCTGTACGAGACTCGGCGCGCGCTTGGTGCACAGCCCACGGTGGGCGGCGCAACGCTTCGCCTCGACCCGGCGGTCGTCTCGTGCGACCTCGCCGACTGGGAGGCCGCCCTCCGGCGCGCCGACCTCGAGGCGGCTGTCGCGCTGTATCGCGGGCCGTTTCTGCAAGGCTTCTTTCTGAACGGTTCCGCGACGTTCGAGCAATGGGCCGACACGGTGCGTTCGCAACTCACCGGCGCGTATCGGCGCACGCTCGAATCGCTGGCGACGAGCACCGCCGCGCACCGTAAGCTCGATGACAGTATCGCGTGGCGGCGCCGGCTTGCCGCGGAGGATCGCATCGGGTCGCGCGTGGCCCTCGGGCTGATGCAGGCGCTCGCCGAATCCGGCGACCGCGCGGGCGCGCTGGAGTTCTTCCGTGTACACGAGCGCATCGTACGGGCTGAGGTCGACGCCCCTCCGGACCCGGCGGTTTCGGCGTTCGCTCACTCCCTGCGATCCACCATGGTGCGCTCGCCCGAGTCCGTGAACAGTGCGGCCGAAGCACCGGCAGCTCCGATGACGGAGCCCGCTGCCGGCCTCGCGGCGCCCGCGCCCGCTGCCGGCCTCGCGGCGCCCGCGCCCGCCGCATTGCCGAGATCCAGTGAGAGGGAGCGAGGGCGACGGGGTTCGCGCTACGTCGCGGTCGCAGTCGCCGCGCTGGCACTGTTGCTGTACGGCTTCACCGTGATCGGTCGCCATCGTGCCCCTGCGCCAATGCAAAACCGGCCGCACGCCGGTCACTTCGTGGCGACTGCGGCAGCCGCGACGCTCGGCCATGCGCGGCCGCCGCGCCACGAGACGACGAACATCGCGGCGCACGAGCTCTACGAACGAGGGGGCGATCCGGTGCTGCTGCGCAGCGACTCCGGCGTCATGGCGGCCATCGGATACTTGCGCCGAGCGGTGGCGCTGGACACGAACTACGCCGCCGCCTACGCCACCCTCGCCAGCCGCTACACGACCGCGGCCTGGGGCTCCTGGCGCCCGCCCTCGGAACGGCGCGCCATGCGAGCGCGCGCGGAGGCCGCCGCCCGGCGCGCGATCGCGCTGGACGACTCACTCGCCGACGCGCACGCCGAGCTTGGATACCTGCTGGCCAAGGTGAGTTACGATGAGGCCGGAGCGGTGGCCGAGCTCGAGAAGGCGGTCAGTCTCGATTCCGCTGCGACATCGACCTATGAGCTGCTGGCGCCCGCGGACGAACTCATCGGCCGTGCAGACGACGCCATCGCGGCCGCGCGGGCCGGTGTTTCCCGCAATCCACTTTCGCCCAGCGCGAATGCGGAGCTTGGCCATGCGCTGTATTTCGGGGGACATTATGACGAAGCGCTCGCCCGGCTCGCGCCGCTCGCATCGCTGCGGCCTCCGCTGCGCCGGGTGCCGGTGTACATGGGCGAGGTGTATCTCGCGACGGGACGCTGGACGGAGGCCATTGCCGTGCTGCGGCCGGTAGCGAACCAGTCGCCACTCGTTCCCGGGTTGTACGCATACGCGCTCGTGCGTACAGGATCGCGCTCCGACGCGATGCGAGTGTTGACCGGGATGCTCGCCGACGAGTCTGCGGGGCGCGCAACATGCTTCGACATCGCGGAGGTCTACATAGCACTCGGCGACTACGACCGGGCCTTCGTCTGGCTGGATCGGTCCTTCGACGACTATTCCCTCGGTTCCTCGATCATGGGACCACTGTTCGCCCGGTTCCGAGCTGACCCCCGCTTCGACCGCATCAGGCAGCGCCTCGGCATCCTTGCGCTCGAACAACCCACGACGCAGGAACAGCCGGCGCACGGCGCGGGGCTGTGACGGTTCGCGGTTTGCGCTCGAAGTGGATTATGCAGATCAGGCACCCGACCACCGATTCGGCGGACGGTCCATCCTGATGACAGGAATTCCATCCATGAGAGCTGCGATGAGGTCCCTACGGTGGTCAGTCATTGCCGCTGCCGGCACGATGGCGTTCGTCGCGCCGCAGCCACCCGGCTTCCGACCTGAACGGACGACTGGACGCGGGATTAGGCAGCCCCTCGAACGCCGAACGTTTGAAAGGAGACGGAAGTGAGAATCCAGATGGCCACCGCACTCTCCGTAGCGTTGATGGCAGCCGTGATCGTCGCAGTCGATTTGTTGTTCTTCAAAGACCGGTTTTGGGAACGACTGGCCGTGAACGTAGGAATCGTCCTGGTATTCGCAGCCTTCTACCTCAGATTCCTGAAACGTTCTTGAGCACGTCGAAGCCGGCGCTCGCCGGTGAACTCGGCGTTACGCCTCAACTCGCCTCTGATGAACTGCAGAGAACCCATGCACAATCACCTTCGCGTACTCCTCGTCGCCATCCTCGGCGCTGTCGCCTTCACGCCCGCCGCGCGAGCCCAGGACACTGCGCCGCCCTCAGCCATAGCCGCGCGCGTCGACTCGCTGGCCCGCGCATTTGTCGCCGATCGCGACGCGCCAGCCGTCTCCGTGGAAGTCGTGCTCGGCGGCGACACCATCGTGAGCGCAGGCTACGGCATGGCGGACCTCGAGAATCAGGTGCCCGCCACCGCGGCCACTCTGTACCGTATCGGCTCCATCACCAAGCAGTTCACCGCCTCGGCGGTCATGCGGCTGGTCGAGCAGGGGAAGGTCAGGCTCGATGATTCAATCGCGGCGTACGTGCCCAACCTGCCCGCAGCATGGCGCCGCGTCACGGTGCGCGAGCTGCTCAACCACACGTCGGGCGTCCCAAGCTACACCGACATCGGCGAGCGCTGGATCCGGCGCTGGGGCGACCCCATGCCGCCGGACACGCTCGTCGCACTCTCGGCGAACACGCCGATGTGGTTCAAGCCCGGCACCAACTGGCGCTACGACAACACCGGCTACGTCGTGCTCGGCATGCTGCTCGATCACGTGACCGGTATGCCGTACCCGAAATTCATCGAGACCGGGCTCCTGCGCCCGCTCGGCTTCGAGCACACCTACTACTGCGACACACACCGCGTCCTGCCGCACCGCGCGAGCGGCTACGCGCCGACCTCCGATGGTTGGGACAACGCCGCCTACCTCGACATGACGCAGCCCTACGCCGCCGGTGCGCTCTGCTCCACCGTCAGCGACCTCGCCCGCTGGAACATCCTCCTCGCCCACGGCAAGGTGGTCTCGGCCGCGTCGTACGATGCGATGACGACGCCGACTGGTGCCGCCAAGCCGCACCACTACGGCTTCGGCCTCGTCGCGGGCTCGCTCTCCGGCCACGCCATGATCGCTCACGAGGGCGGGATCCCCGGCTTCATCACCTCGACCGCGTACTTCCCGGCTGACTCGCTGTCGATCACCGTGCTCGCGAACTCCGGCGCGGCGCCGTCGGACCCCTTGCTCGCCAACATCGCTCGCGCGGCGCTGGGCGTGCCGCTCGAGCGGCCGCCAGCACGCGTCGCCCTCACCGCCGCCGAGCGCCAGCGCTACGCGGGCAGTTACGTGCTCCACATGCCGAACGGGAAAACGCTTCCGATCACGATTACCGCCGGCAAGGCCGCGCTCATGGCGCAGGGCGAAGGCGAGTCGCCCTTCGAGCTCGTTCCCATAGGCGACAACGCCTTTCGCGCGCAGTACGATCCCACGCTCCGCATGACGTTCACGCTCGAGGGCGGGAAGGCGACCGGGTATACGATGGTCCAGCACGGCGCGACAATGCACGCGACCCGCGCCGGAGGCGACCAGCAATGATGCCACCCCTCTCCATTCGCACATCGGAGGTTCACATGCAGCGAGTCACTGGCATCGGCGGCATCTTCTTCAAGGCAAAGAATGCACCTGCGCTGCAGGCCTGGTACAAGGCACATCTCGGCATCGATGTCCAGCCGTGGGGCGGTGCCGCGTTCGACTGGGTCGACTCGGACGGCAAGCCCACGGGCGGTACGACCGCCTGGTCGATCGCTCCGGAGGAAACTAGACAGTTCGATCCAGGCAGGGCCTCGTTCATGGTCAACTATCGTGTTCAGGATCTTCACGCTCTGATGGCGGCGCTCAAGGCGGAGGGCTGCAACGTGCTCGACAAGATCGACGACTCCGAGTACGGCACGTTTGGCTGGGTCATCGATCCCGAGGGAAACAAGGTTGAGTTGTGGCAACCGCCCGCGGGTCAGTGACA
>JBOHTE010000677.1:0-2082 GCA_050733555.1 Gemmatimonadaceae bacterium
CGGCTCGAGCGGCACCTCGTGCAGCACGGCGCGCTCGATCGTACCCGCGGAGCGACTCGCGATGCGGTAGGCGCGGTGTCCGGTGAGCAGCTCGTAAAGGAGCAGGCCGAGCGCGTACACATCGCTCGCCGCCGTCACGCGGGCGCCGCGCACCTGCTCCGGCGACGCGTACTCGGGCGTCATGAGCCGCACGCCGGTGTTGGTGCGCGGGCCCGTGCCGGCATCGTCGCCCAGCAGCTTGGCGATGCCGAAGTCCAGCAGCTTCACGTCGCCCACGGGCGTCACGAAGATGTTCGACGGCTTGATGTCGCGGTGCACCACGAAGCCCGCGTGCGCGTGCTGCACGGCGCCGCACACCGTGGCGAAGAGCGCGAGTCGCGCGCTGATCGGGAGCCGGTGTGCATCGCAGTAGCGATCGATGGGCTGACCGTCCACGAATTCCATGGCCAACCATGGATCGTCGAGCGGCCCGACGCCCACGTCCAGCAGCCGCGCGATGTGCGGGTGTTCCAGGCGCGCCAGCACGCGTCCCTCGTGCACCAGGCGGGCATTGAGCTCGGGACTCGTGAGGTCGCCGCGAATGAGCTTCATGGCGACCATGCCAGGCGGCGCGTCGCGCTCCGCGAGATAGACCACCCCCATGCCGCCGCGGCCGATCTCGCGGATGAGCCGGTAGCCGCCAACGTGTTCACCGGCGCGGCTGTCGCTCTCATCATGCGTCACCAGCACGGCCATGGACGATGCGGACGCGTCGAGAATGCCCGGTGCATGCGCGTCCGCATCGAGCAGCGAGGCCACTTCGGCGCGCAAGGCGCTGTCGTCGGCGCAGATCCGGTCCAGGAAGAACGGGCGCGCGGACTCGGGGCGTTCGAGCGTGGCGTGAAAGATCTTCTGGACCAGCCGCCAGCGATCAGCGTCCATTGGGGGCGAGCTCCCGCGCGAGCCAGGCCCGCGCCGCGCGCCAGTCCCGGTTCACCGTGGGCACGGAGAGGCCGAGCGCCCGGGCCGTTTCCTCGACGTTGAGGCCGGCGAAGAAGCGGTATTCCACGATGCGCGCCTGGCGTTCGTCGAGGAGCGCGAGACGGTGCAGCGCGTCGTCGAGATCCAGCAGCTCTTCCACGCGCACGGACATGCCGTGCACGCCTTCATCGAAGGTGACCATGACCTCGCCGCCACCCCGCTTCTGCGCGAGCCGGTCGCGCGCCGCCGCCATGAGCACCTGCCGCATCGCACGCGCGGCGACGGCGAGAAAGTGCTTGCGGTCCTGCCACTCGAGCGACGCCGAGGGCAGCAGCTTGAGATAGGCTTCGTGGACGAGCGCCGTGGTGTCGATGGTCTCGGTGCCCCGGCCAGCGCGCACGACATGGGCGAGGCCGTGCAGCTCATCGTACACGCAGGTGAAGAGCTGGTCGAACGCTCCGTCCTCGCCACGACTGGCGGCGCGCAGCAGGGCCTGGAGGGAAGCGGCGGCCTGCGGCCGCCTGCGGGAAGCGCTCGCCTGCGGCTCGCTGCGGGAAGCGGGCGGCTCCCTGGCGGGAGCGCCCTGCGGGAGCGTCACGCGGAGCGCGGCTGCGAATTCACTACTCACCACTCACCGCTCGCGGGTAGCGCGCGTTCACTCATGAATGCTGGCGCCACGGCGCAGAGGGAGTGGGATCGAGTCACGTTCGCAGCCGCCGGGGGCCGGTGGGCCCGGCGGCGATTCCCGCAGGCACTGAGCCGCCAGGCTCAGTTGCCGCTTCCCGCAGTCGCGCCTCGCGCGACGCTTCCCGCAGGCGCGCCCGGTGCGCCGCTTCCCGCATCCAGGTCGTCCCAGTTCATGATGGCGTTGAAGCCGAGCATGAACGTCCCCTGCGTCTGCCAGCGCCAGAAGGGACGGATCGCGAACATCACGACGTGACCCTTGCCGAGCGGTTCGTCCACCACCTGCGCCTTGTCCGAGAGCGCCTGGCCGCCGGTGAGGACGCCGGAGAGCAGCATGTCGGCCGGGTTGCGAGGGAAGCGCATGACCACGCGCGGCTGCTCGGCCAAGTCGATTGCGCCCGGTCGTACCTGCGCGCCGGCCCGTGCGCCGCCGGCGCC
>JBOHTE010000678.1:0-1871 GCA_050733555.1 Gemmatimonadaceae bacterium
GTTGTGAACGACGTGGCCTTGCGCTTGCAACAGGGGGAGATTGTTGGTCTCTTGGGTCCCAATGGAGCGGGCAAGACGACCACATTCTACATGATCGTTGGACTCATCGAGCCGCAGGAAGGGCGGATCAAGCTGGATGGCGAGGATATCACCGAAATGCCCATGTACAAGCGCGCGCGCCGCGGCATCGGGTATCTCTCCCAGGAACCGTCCATCTTTCGCAAGCTCACCGTGGAGGAGAACATCCTGGCCATCCTCGAGACGATGCCGCTCTCCTCGGAGGAGCGCCACAAGCGACTGGAAACACTCCTGGATGAGTTGAGCATCAAGACCCTGCGTGCCAACAAGGCGTACTCGCTCTCCGGCGGGGAGCGCCGCCGTCTGGAGATCACCCGTGCGCTCGTCACGCAGCCCCGATTCATGATGCTCGACGAACCATTCGCCGGGGTGGATCCCATTGCGGTGCACGACATCCAGAGCATCGTCTCCGGGCTGCGGCACCGCGGCATCGGAGTCCTGATCAGCGATCACAACGTCGAACAGACACTGGACATCGTGGATCGCGCCTACATCATGTTCGATGGACAGGTCAAGGTATCCGGCACGGTGCGCGAGCTCGTGTTCGATGACACCGTGGCCAAGATTTATCTGGGCCCGACGCTAACTGCGCGGCTGCGCGCGCGCTTTGCCCGATCCGCCGGATACGCCGCAGGAATGCCGGCCGGAGCCACGTACGAGCCAGTCGGAGTCCGAGAGCGATGAAAACCGGGATGCACCAGAGCACGCAGCTCCGACAGGAACTCAAGATCAATCCCCGCCTGTATCAGGCGATGGATCTGCTCTACATGCCGCTGCTCGATCTCCAGCAGCACCTCAAGCAGGAGCTGCTCAACAACCCCTTCCTCGAAATGGTGGAGCCGGAGGAGGAAGAGGAGGAGGACACTGCGACGGACACCGAGGCCGAGGCTGCACAGAATGAGGAACAGGGGGCGGACGAAATTGATTGGGAGGAAATTCTGCTCAACGGCTTCGACGCGGGCGGACACGCGGAGGAGCACGAGGAAAAGGAGTACTTCGAGCGCGTGACGGTGGACACGCGCGATCTTGGCGACTACCTGCGCGAACAGATCGCGCTGCTCGATCTCTCGGCCCGCCAGGTCGCCCTCGCCGAGGAGTTCATTGGCAATGTGAACGAGGACGGCTACCTGTCGTGCTCCCTCGACGAAATCCGTCACGGCATCAACGAGTTCGTGGAGCGCGAGGCGGATGAGCGGGGCATCGCGGAGACGGACGGGCTGCTGTATTCCGCCGAGGAGATGGACGCCATGCTCCGCATCATCCAGAACCTCGATCCACCTGGTGTCGGTGCGCGCGACCTGCGCGAATGCCTGCTGCTGCAGTTGCGCGAGGCAGGGCTCGAGCAATCCGTGCCCTTCCGGCTGGTGAGTGACTGTTTTGACGAGCTGATCAACCATCGGTGGAGCGAGATCTCCAAACGCTTCGGCATTGGCCAGTCGGACGTGCAGACCGCGGCGGATGAAATCGCCAAGCTGGATCCCAAACCCGGACTCGTGTACAGCAGTGCCGGCGACAGCTACATCGTACCCGATCTGGTCGTCGAGAAAATCGATGGGGCGTACCATGTCTTCCTCAACGATTCCAACCTGCCGCGCCTCAAGCTCAGTCGTGCGTATCAGGAGATCGCGCGCGACAAGAAGAAGTTCGAAGGCGAGAACAAGGAGTTCATCTCCAGCAAGCTCAATTCCGCCAACTGGATGATCCAGGCAATCGAGCAGCGTCGTCAGACGATGCTCAAGGTCATGAATTACATCGTCGAGCGTCAGCGCGAATTCTTCGAGAAGGGTGTGCAG
>JBOHTE010000679.1:0-5080 GCA_050733555.1 Gemmatimonadaceae bacterium
CCCACGTGCTGTCTGTCGCCCGTGCTCCTGCGCTAGCTCCCCATCCCCGCCGGTCCCGGCCGCCGCTCGATCTCGCCTTCCTGGCTGTCCTTCAGGTCGTTGAAATATCCCCACGTCCAGCCGATCACCGGAATCGTAAGATAGAACCACCAGGTCATCGCGCCGTACAGCGGCATGCCGGGAAAGTTCATCTGATACGACAGCTTCGTGTTGTCGTAGGTGACAAACAAAAACACGAAGAGCAGGGCGGAGAGCACCCAGCAGATGGCCAGCAGTATGCCGTGCCTGCGGCGTTTCGTCATGAACATCCCTCGACCGTGAAATATCCCGGGCCCTGTGCCCAACCCGCGCAGTATAACCCCGCCTCCCGGCCGGCAGCCAGAGGTGTGCGACCACGCGTCCCGGCGGCGCGCGCGGCGCGACGCCGCGTGCGATTCGCCCGATTGCATTGTAGCGAGCGCGCGCCCGATGCATATTCGTATCGTCGCCGCGTCCGCATCCCGGTCTTTCGTGAACCATACACTTCCATGGCAACCAATACGACTCGTCCCAGGGAGTCCGTGCGCCGGACCACCACACCGCCGGACGATGTCACGACCGCGCTGGATGCGATTCGCCGCATCGTGCAGGCGCTGCGTGTCTCGGCGCGATCCGCCGAACGCCGACTCGGAGTGAGCGGTGCCCAGCTCTTTGTGCTGCACGCCCTCGCCGAAGAGCCGGCCAACTCGCTCAATGATCTCGCGGCACGCACCTACACGCACCAGAGTTCCGTCTCCGTCGTCGTGGACCGGCTGGCCAAGCGGCGCCTCGTCTCACGCAGCCGCTCGCCCCAGGACGGCCGCCGCATCGTGCTCGAGCTCACCGCGTCGGGACGATCGCTGCTCCGGGCCTCGCCGGAGGTCGCGCAGATCCGGCTCATTCACGCGCTGCGCGTCCTGTCGCGCAAGGATGCGCACGCGCTGGCGCGCGTGATGTCGCACATCGTGGAGCAAATGGGCATTGGCGAAGCGCCCGAGCTGTTCTTCGAGGACGGATCCGCCGCGGCGCGGCGCCGGAATCTGTCGAAACGCGCGCGGCGCGTGTCACGCGCGCGCTGATCAGGTCCGTCACGCGGCAGCCGCGTCAGGCACCAGAGGCAGCGCAGGCAGGAGCATTCATGCACCGACCCGGTCTCGCCATCCTCATACTTGGCCTACTCGGTGCGGCACCCGTGGCACGCGCGCAGATCGTCCGCTACGGCGTGCTCGACGACCCGGCGCGCAGTCAGCTGCGCGCCGCATGGAGCGATGACTCCACGCAGTCGGAGCGGGGCTACTGCGTGCGACGCGCCCGCATTGTCGTGCATCCCATCTCGCCCACCGCGGTGGACAGCGTCTTCCGTGTGCTCGAGGTCACGCCGGCACGGTCCACCGAGGCCGATCCCAATCACGTGGAGTTCGCCTGCGCCACGGGAACGCCCGAGCTGCACACGCACACGCCCGCGACCTGCGTTGGCAACAGTACGACCTACTGCAGCGCGGATGGTCCCGGCGCCTACAGCTGCCAGCCGAGTCGCCAGGATTACGAGAAACTCATCAGACGGGGCGATCCCTTTGGCGTCATTCAGTGCGATCGTCGCGCGTTTCGCTTCTATTATCCCAGCGATTTCCTCGCGCATGGTGATCGGGCTCACACTTCCACGGGTTCTGATGCGAGACCGGAGTGAACGTCGGAAGCAACTCACGGCAATTGCATAGTCGGGTGCGAACCTTGCGAAAGACGCCGAGTTATCTCGTTGTCTCTCACGGCGAGCACAGTGACTCACCGAATGAGATTTGTCTCACATCGCAGGAGGTTGCACATGTTCCGGACCCTGGCCATTCTGGGCGCGATCGCGATTGTTCCGTCGCTCGCCCTGGCGCAGCAACCACCCAACAATCCAACACCCCCGGACACTGGAACGCAGACCACCACGAGCAACGGACAGTTGGCTGCCCCGTCTGCGGAGAACATGGGACTCACGTCCGATCAGGTGAAGCAGTTGCAGTCGGCCATCAGCAGCGCCGGGTGCACGGCCGTGCAGGTCACCGGCACCAT
This sequence comes from Gemmatimonadaceae bacterium, assembly GCA_050733555.1. GTDB lineage: Bacteria > Gemmatimonadota > Gemmatimonadetes > Gemmatimonadales > Gemmatimonadaceae > JADGGM01. Next base: position 2,077 of record JBOHTE010000679.1, read on the forward strand.
TGATCAGCAGACCAAGGATGGAGTGGCCTGCGTGCGCCAGAAGAAGAGTCTGCAGGGCAAGAGCTTCAATGACGTACTGGCAGCGCTGAACCTGCCCTTCACCTCGCCTGACAGCTCGGCAAGCAAGCCCGACGCCTCAGAGATGCAGCAGCAACCGCCACACGACACAAGCATGGCGAAGCCTGACACATCGAAGACCGGGCATTTCCGGAAGTAGGTAGTTGACCGTTCAGGTCCGGATAACGCCTCCACTGGCCTCACGTGCCGGTGGAGGCGTTGTCGCATCCGGCCACCCGCCATCGACAAGCGCGTCCTGCCGTGGCACCTTGGGTCTATGACAGACGCCTACACGCCCAGGCCTGAGCATCACTTCACGTTCGGGCTCTGGACCGTTGGCAACGTGGGTCGCGATCCGTTTGGTGAACCGGTGCGACAGCCGATTCCGCCCGTGCGCATCGTCCGGAAGTTGGCTGAACTCGGCGCGTATGGCGTGAATCTCCACGACAACGATCTCGTACCCGCCGATGCATCCGCAAGTGAACGCGATCGCATCGTGCGCGAGTTCATGGCGGCACTGCACGAGAACGGATTGCGCGTGCCCATGGCGACGACGAATCTCTTTTCCGATCCCGCGTTCCGCGATGGCGCATTCACGAGCAACGATGCACGCGTGCGCGCCTACGCATTGCAGAAGACCATGGCCGCGATGGACCTTGGCGTGGAGCTGGGCGCGGAGACCTACGTGTTCTGGGGCGGCCGCGAGGGTGTGGAGACCAACGCGGGAAAGGACCCGCGTACCGCCCTGGCTCGCCTCCGCGATGCGATCAACTTTCTCTGCGACTACAGTCGGTCGCAGCAGTACGGATTGCGCTTCGCCCTCGAAGCAAAACCCAACGAGCCGCGCGGCGACATCTATCTGCCCACCACCGGCCACATGCTGGCGTTCATCGCGACACTTGATTCTCCCGAGATGGTGGGCGTGAATCCCGAAGTTGCGCACGAGCGAATGGCCGGACTGGATTTTTCACATGGCGTGGCGCAGGCGCTGGACGCGGGCAAGCTGTTCCACATCGATCTCAACGACCAGAAACCGGGCCGCTTCGATCAGGATCTTCGCTTCGGCAGCGACGATCCCAAGGGCGCGTTCTTCCTCGTGAAGTTGCTGGAGGATGCGGCCTGGACGGGCATGCGGCACTTCGACAGCCACGCGTATCGCACCGAGGATGAAGACGGCGTGTGGGCGTTCGCCGCCGGCAGCATGCGAAGCTATCTGATCTTCAAGGAGAAGGTGCAACGCTTCGAGGCGGACGTGGAAATCCAGCAGCTCGTGAACGAGCTCGCATCGCGCGGAGACGGCGAAGAGACTGGTGAAAGAGGTGTGCCCGCGGCGGCCGAGGGCGCCGCTGGACTGCGATTCGATGCCGGGCAGGCGCGTGCGCTGCGCGAGCGCACCTTCGATCTTCCGTCGCTGCGCCGCGCCGGCTTCGGCTACGAGCGTCTGGACCAGCTCACCATGGAGCTGCTGCTCGGAGTGCGCTGACATGGCGCGCGACGTCTTCCTCGGCATCGACATCGGCACGAGCGGCGTCAAGGCGATTCTGGTGACCGAGTCGGGCGATGTCGTTGCGGCAGCGACGCAGGCACTCGCACTCTCGACGCCGGAGCCAGGGTGGGCCGAGCAGCATCCTGAAGACTGGTGGCAAGCGACGCTGTCGGCGGTCCGTTCGGTGCGCGAGACGCAACCAGGGCTGGACGTGGCGGCCGTCGGCATTTCGGGGCAGATGCATTCCTCGGTATTTCTCGATGCGCACGGCGATGTCATTCGACCCGCGCTCCTCTGGTGCGACGGCCGAACGACCGCGGAGACCAGCGAGATCACGCGGCGCATGGGCGGCGAGGAGCGGCTCAGCGCGCTCGCCTGCAATCCCGCGCTCGAGGGCTTCACGCTCCCCAAGGTGCTCTGGCTGCGGAACCACGAGCCCGAGGCATTCGCCCGGCTCGCGACCGTGCTGCTCGCCAAGGACTACATTCGCTTTCGTCTCACGGGAACGCTTGCCACGGAACCCTCGGACGCGTCGGGTACACTGATGTACGACACGGCCCGGCGGCGCTGGAGCCGGCAGATTCTCGGCGCCATGGACCTGCCTTTCTCGATCGTGCCCGACGTTGGCGAGTCAGCCGCGGTACACGGCTGCGTCACGCGCGCCGCGGCCGCTTTGACGGGACTCGCCGAGGGCACGCCTGTGGTGGGTGGCGGAGCGGACAATGCGTGCGGCGCCGCGGGAGTGGGGGCGATCCGCCCGGGAGAGGCAGTGGCGAGCTGGGGTACGTCGGGCACGGTGCTCGCGCCCATGACGGAGCCGCGAGTGGATCCCGCGCTCCGCGCACACACGTTCTGTCATGTCGTGCCCGGCATGTGGTATCTCATGGGAGTCGTGTTGTCGGCCGGCGGATCGTTCGCGTGGTATCGCGAACAGTTCGCGCGCGAGTTCGCGGACAGCGCCATGGCCACGCGGGAGCTGACGCGCGAGGCCACCACGATTCCACCCGGTGCGGAGGGCGTGATGTTTCTGCCGTATCTCCAGGGAGAGCGCACGCCGCATCGCGATCCCGCCCTGCGCGGCGCGATTCTCGGACTGAGTCTCGCGCACACGCGCGCGCATGTCACGCGGGCCGTGCTCGAAGGGATCTGCTTCGCGCTGAACGAATCGGTGGTGATTCTCAGAGAGCTTGGTCTCGCGCCTCAGTATCTTCTGCTCACTGGCGGCGGTGCGACGGAACCGCTGCTGCGCCGACTGCAATCGGACGTGTTCGGACTTCCGGTGGCTACGGTGAATCGGGAGGAAGGTCACGCGTACGGAGCAGCGCTGCTCGCGGCTGTCGGAGCTGGCGTGTTTCCGGACCTCGGCACGGCCGCGCGCGCCACGCTTTCCCGATCACCACTGCAGCGCCCGGACGCGGAGGCTCATCTCCGCTATCAGCAGCTGTTCGAGCGTTTCAGGGC
>JBOHTE010000680.1:0-1999 GCA_050733555.1 Gemmatimonadaceae bacterium
GACACGGCCTTGAGCGCGGGGTGCGGGTCGAGCATCGCCATCACCGTGAGCCACCCGGGATACGACGTGCCCAGCATGCCCACCCGTCCGTTGTTGTGCGGCACGTGCTTGATGAGCCAGTCGATGGTGTCGTACGCGTCGGTGCTCTCGTCGATGGCGGCGGGATCCTTCTTGTTGCGCATGGGACGCAGCATCACGAACTGGCCTTCCGATCCGAACCGGCCGCGAATGTCCTGAAAGACCCAGATGTATCCGTCGTGGACCAGATGGGCGAGCGACGGGCTGCCGAGTGCACCTCCGATGCCATCGATGCCGTACGGCGTACGGGACATCAGAATGGGCAGATCGCCCGTCATGCCGTGCGGCGCATAGATCAGGGTGTGTAGTCGTACGCCGTCGCGCATCGGGATCATCACTTCCGTCTTGTCGAACGCCGGCGTTGCCGCCGGCGTCTGGGCGCCCGAGCGTGATGCGATGATGATGCAGAGGAGAGCGGCGATCGTGCCGCAGCGGGAAACGTTCCGACGAATGGTCATTGAGGGCTGCCTGTGCGCGTTGTCTCGAGCTGGGGCGTCACCCGGTTAATCGGGGCGGGTCTGGGAACGCGTTGCTGCGGATGCCTCTGGAGGAGCTCGAGTGCTTCGGACACCGCCCGCTCGAGCTGCGGGTCGTGCCCGTGGATCACCTCTGCCGGTGTATTCTCGACTTCAATGTCCGGCGCGATGCCCTCGTTCTCGACGGCCCACTTGCCCTTGATATCGTAGAACGCGAGGTCTGGCGCAGTGATGCCCCCGTTGTCGATCGGTTGTGGATCGCCGATCGTTCCGACGAGCCCGCCCCAGGTGCGGGTGCCGACGAGAGGTCCGAGCTTGGCGAGGCGGAAATAATAGGGCAGGGCGTCACCACCCGACCCGGCGGACTCGTTGATGACCATCACCTTGGGCCCGTAGATGCCGACCGTCGGCATCGTGAAAGGATTGCCCGCACGCTCGGCGAAGTATCCCATGAGCTGTCGCGACATTTGATCGATGATGTAGTCCGCCACGGCGCCGCCCTGGTTGTAGCGCTCATCGATCACGACGCCCTCCTTGTCCTGCTGGGCGAAGTAATAGCGGTTGAACGCCGTGTACCCACCTACCGACGTGTTCGGGAGCCACACGTAGGCGAGCCGTCCGCCGGACAGCTTGTCAACCAGCCGGCGATTTCCGTCGATCCATTCCTGCGTTCTGAGCGCTTCGTCATTGGCAATCGGGACCACCGTCACCGTCCACGAGCCATCCGCCGTGGGCGTATGACTCAGGCGGACGGTGGTTGGCCGGCCCGCGGTGCCCACAAAGAAACTGTACAGATTCTCCGGCGCCGCGACCGCGCGGCCGTTCACCTCGAGGATGTAGTCACCATCCGCCACGCTGAGCCCCGGCGCGCTGAGTGGGGCGTGCAGCTGCGGATTCCAGTTGCCCGCGGTGTAGATGTGCTGAATGCGATAGTGGCCATGATCCATCGAGACATCGGCGCCGAGCAGCCCGACGTTCGCGTGCGCGGTGTCCGGAACATCTCCCTCGCCCACCAGATACGAATGCCCGACGGTGAGCTCGCCGCCAACCGATGCGATCAGGTAGGCGAGATCCGCACGGTGGGCCACGTAGGGAAGGAAAACGCTGTACTTGTCGTAGATCGCCTTCCAGTCGTTGCCGTGCATTTTGGCGTCATAGAAGAACTCGCGCTGCGTGCGCCAGGTCTCGCGGAAGATTTCCGCCCACTCGGCTTTGGGGTCGACCGTCGTCTCGAGCTCGTCCACCTTGAGCATGCCTTCACCGGGCTTCGCGGGGCGATCGGCTGAAATGATGCCCCAGTGGTTGCGCCCGGCATCGTAGAGAATATGCTTTGCGTCCGCTGAAACCAGGTACGAAGAGACGCCCTCGAGAAATGGCTGGGCCTTTTGCTCGCCGAGCTGATATTCCCAGAGCCGGGTTGGCCGTTCGCCGAGGGATGGCTGCGG
>JBOHTE010000681.1:0-2192 GCA_050733555.1 Gemmatimonadaceae bacterium
GCGGAGCGATGCGGGAGATCGGCGTGTCAGTCTGAACGGTTCCGACCGGGTTCGTCCCTTGCGCATCAAGGCATGCTGCATCAACCTATGCCAACGCGAAGCTGCACGCGGAATCATCCGCGGTAGATGTTGGATGCAGACGCGCGTCCCGGTACGCAGCCTTGATCGGGGTGCCTGCCAAACGGCGCCACAGCCATCTGCGATAGCTCGATGCCCTCACGGACAATCCCCACGGGCGCGGACGTTACACGCGACGTCTTCAGCGTCTACACGGTGTGCGCCACGATCTGGCTCGTGTTCGCGACCTTCATTGGCGTCCTGCTGAGCCTCAAGTTCGCGTATCCGGATTTCGCGTCGCACACGTCATGGCTGACGTTTGGACGCCTGCGTCCGATCCATACCAATGACACGTTCTACGGCTGGGCCAGCATTGGTCTCGTGGGTCTCGCCTACTACATCGCGGCCCGCAGTTCGCGCACTGAACTGTACAGTGGCCGCCTCGCCTGGCTGGGGCTCGCGCTGTTCAACCTGGCGGCGATCGCGGGCACGATCACACTGGGCATGGGCATCAACAACGGGACGCTCGAGTATCGTGAGTGGTGGTGGCCGATCCGGCTGGTGTTCCTCGCGGCGCTCATCGTCAGCGCGTGGAACCTGCTGGCGACCGTCGCACGACGGGACACGGAGGACATCTACCTCTCGAACTGGTATACCATAGGCGGCGTGCTCTGGACCTGCATCATCGCCATCGTCGCGATCCTCCCCTGGTATCAGTACGGGCTCGGCCAAGTCGCGGTCTCCGGCTATTACATGCACAACGCCGTCGGCCTCTGGTTCACACCGATGGCGCTCGGCGTCCTCTACTACGCGATCCCCAAACTGTTCAGCCGGCCGATCTACTCATACGCGCTCGGCGTATTCGCGTTCTGGACCAATCTGGTGTTCTATCCGATCATCGGCTCGCATCACTTCCTGTTCAGTCCACTGCCCTGGTGGTTGCAGACTACGGCCATTGTGTTCTCGGTCGCGATGCTGGTGCCCGTGTGGGGAGGGAGCGCGAACTTCCTGCTCACCATGCGCGGTCAGCCCGAGCGCCTCGGCCGGTCGCCGGCCATGTTCGTGCTGGTGGGCGTGCTCGGCTATCTGTTCGGCTCCACGCAAGGCACGTTCGAGGCGTTCCGCTCGCTGCAGGAGATCTGGCACCTGACGAACTACACCGTCGGACATTCGCACCTCACGATGTACGGGTTCATCTCGTTCGTGATCTGGGGCGGCGTGTACGCCTTGTTGCCGCGTGCCACCAAGAAGGCTCCCGACAGCCTCCTCATGGGCATTCACTTCTGGATGGCCACGGTGGGCATCGTGATCTACGTCGGGGCGCTCTCGATCGGCGGCACCGTTCAGGGGCTCGATTGGATACATGGGTTGCCATTCATCCAGTCCGTGACGGACATGGCGCCGTTCTGGCTGTGGCGCGCCGTGGGTGGCAGCATGATGTTCCTGAGCCACCTGGTGTTCGCGTGGAACGTGTGGGACATGACGTACGCACGTGGCCATGTCCGCATCGAGGCGCCCCGGGCGGTGGAGGCGGCATGAGCAAGCTCACTCTCATCGCCGGCGGCTCGACGCTCGTCTATGCGGTCCTCGCGGTACTGATGGGCGTGCTTCCCGGCGTGGTGCTGTCACGCACGAAGCCGGGACCGGGCGTGATGCCGCTCACGCCGCTCCAGCGCGAGGGGCGCGACGTATTCGTCGCGAACGGTTGCAGTTATTGCCACACGCAGCAGGTGCGGCCGCTGGCGGAAGACGCCGTGTTCGGCCGGCCGTCCTCGGCCGGTGACTACGCGTATGAGACGCCGGAGCTGCTCGGGTCGGAGCGCAATGGTCCCGACCTCACCAACATCGGCGTGCGACAGCCGAGTGAGGTGTGGCAGTACATGCACCTCTACAATCCGCGAAGCGTGGTGCCGCAATCGATCATGCCGGATTTCAGCTTTCTCTTCGAGGTGGTGGCGAAAGCCCCGGCGGGAGTGACACCGGTGGCCATCCCGAAGCCCTACGCGCCGGAACACGGTGTGGTCATCCCCACGCGGAAGGCGCAGGCGCTGGTCGCCTACCTGTTGTCGCGCAAGCAGGCGACGATCCCCGGCTACAGCCCACCCGCAACCGCGCCATCGGGCACGGCGGCCGCC
>JBOHTE010000682.1:0-1382 GCA_050733555.1 Gemmatimonadaceae bacterium
AGTCCGATCCCGACGCCCAGCACGACGTTGCTCGTCCTTACGCCGAGGAATGCGGCGAGGATCATCGTGACAACACCACTCGCGATGTACCAGCCGCGCGTCGTGTCCGGATTGCGGCGGAACAGACCGAGCTGAATCAGCAGCGTGTAGATGCCCTGCTTGATCGCGCTCAGATGGGTGTAGAACTCGTTGTGAAGCTCGCTCATCCGGCGCGCGCTGACACCATCCTCGAACACGCCATCCATCACGCGCTGTTCGTACGACACGAGATCACCGGGCAGCGGCTTGGCGGTGCGGACGAGATTCCAGTCCGTCATGCCAACGCCGAGTGAGCGGAGCGCTTTCGCCGCGAAGGATTTCTCGCCGACGGATCCGAGAATCCCGTCGGGTTCAACCTCGTTGATGGTGAGATAGCCGCGCACGGCCATGTCAATCACTGTCGCGACGATGTCGTTCATGCCGGCGCGCTGATTGACGAGTGCACCCGCTGCGCCGGCCGGGAGTCCCTTGGGAGGATTCCACATCGGCACGATGCTGCCCGGATCGGGCTCGCGTCCGTGCCGGGCCCAGAGCAGCAGCAGCGCGAAGAATCCGACGACGGGTACGCCAAGCGGCCACCAGATGGCGGCTTTCGCGGCGAACTGTTCGGACGCGGTGGGCGGCGCGATGATACCCTTGGGAAATGCGGCGACGAACGTGAGTCCGTCGCCCGGATCCAGCCGTCCCGATGCGAACTGGTAGAGTCCCCGCCCCGCATACCGTGCCGTGCACTGCGCGTTGCTGGTGCTCTGCGCTGCGCCCTCGTAGCACCAGGGTGACCACCCCGCGGTGCCGCTCGCGGCTGCGGCGGCCGGCGCGATGCGCACGGTGGCCGATGCGGCGAGTATCGGGACCGGCCACTTCGTGCCGGTCGCCTGCCAGTACAGCTCATCGTGATCGGCGAAGAACCCCAGGCCGCTCCCCAGCCGATAGTGAATGACGTACGTCTGCGTGCCGCTCACGAGTCGATGCGCGTCGCCGATCTTGATGCGCAGCGTACTGCCGCGCGTGATGCTGGTGTGCAGCTTCTGTCCGTTCTCATCTGTCACGTCGAGCACCGTGAGGGCGACGTCCACGGTACCCGCGCGAATGGATGACCCCGGACGGACGACCTTGGCGTAGCGCACGGGGATGTCCCGATAGATGCCGTGCTTCTGCAATGCGCCGAAGTCCGCGACGATGCGCTCCGTGACATCAATGGAGCGATCCGCGTTCACGGTGTAGCTGGCGCTGAACGACGGGATCGTCCAGCCGGTATCCTGCGCGCGTGACGCGCGCGGCAGACAGAGCGTGGCGCAAAGCGTGGCGCAAAGCGTGAGTCCCGCGAGCGCCTGGTTCACAAC
>JBOHTE010000683.1:0-5021 GCA_050733555.1 Gemmatimonadaceae bacterium
ACGAAGCCCTTCCTGTTCGAAGGGCGGAAACGGATGCGCCAGGCGGAAATGGGTATCGCCGACATGCGCAAGAGCGTGGACACAATGATCGTCGTCCCGAACGAGCGATTGCTCGCCGTGGTCGGGAAGGGTATCCCCTTTGGCGACGCGCTCAAGAAGGCCGACGAGGTGCTGTTGCACGCCACGCAGGGCATCTCCAATCTCATTGGCGTCACCGGCCTCGTGAACGTCGACTTCGCCGACGTGCGCACCGTCATGCAGCGCGGCGGCTCCGCGCTCATGGGAGCGGGTATTGGCCGTGGTGACAACCGCGCCATGGAGGCCGCGCAGCAGGCCATCTCATCGCCGCTGCTCGACAACGTGTCGCTGAGCGGCGCCACGGGCGTGCTGGTGAACATCACCGGAGGCAACGATCTCACGCTCGGCGAGGTGCACCAGATCAATGAGATCGTGCACGACGCGGTTGGTGACGATGCGGAGATCATCTTCGGCGCCGTGAACGAGCCGGCCATGCAGGGCGAGATTCGCGTCACGGTCATTGCCACCGGTTTCGACCGTGCGGTGCAGCCGCAGACCGGCGGCTCGGAGGGCCAGTCGGGACGTCCGAATCCCGCCACGCCGGTCATTCCCTTTCCCGGGGCGCGGCCAGGTCGTTCGGGATCCTCCACGATGCGCACCCCGCCGCCGTCGCGTACCACGCCGCAGCCGGGCCAGCCAGCCGAGAAGGCGTCGCAGGATCTCAATGACATGGAGATCCCGACGTTCATTCGGAGGCAGATGGATTGAAACGGCCGTCGCCACGCACGGTGTCGTCGCTGGCGATCGTCGCGCTCGCCCTCATCCTGCTCGCCGTCGGTCTGCCACATCCCAGAGCCGCGGCCCCATTCGCTCCGGCCGCGACCGACAGCATCGCACCTCCAGTGTGGTCCGTGCACTCCGATACGCTGCACGCCGGCGAGACGCTCTCCGGACTGCTCGAGCGCGGCGGCGTGCGCGGCAGCGAGATGGCGGACATCCTGAGAGCGGCGCCGTCACTGGATGCGCGGCGGATTCCCGCCGGCATGCCCATTCGCGTCAGGCAGCAGGCTGGGGATTCCCTGCCGTCCGAAATCGTGTTTCAGCTCGCCGTGGATCGTCTCCTCCACGTCCGGCGCACGTCGGACTCCACGTGGGAGAGCACGGTCGAGGTGCTGCCCTGGCACACCGACACGATCGTCGTCGGTGGCGTGATTCGGGCAAATCTGTACCAGGCGCTGGATGACTCGGCAGCGTCACTGCTGAGCGCCGCTGTGCGCTCGGAGCTGGCGTGGTCGCTGGCGGACGTGTACGAGTACCGCGTCGACATGAGCCGTGAGCTGCAGGTTGGCGACGCATTCCGGACGCTCGTGGAGCGCCGGACGGGTCCTGGCGGTGTCGTGCAGCTCGGCGACATTCTCGCGGCGCAGTTCACGCTGTCGGGCAACGCGATTGACGCGGTGCGCTATGTGAAGCCCGATGGCGCGGTGGAGTATTACGATCAGACGGGCCGCTCCATGCGCGCCAGCTTTCTGCGAGCGCCGTTGGCGTTCCGGCGCATCTCGAGCGTCTTCGGCGTACGCAAGCATCCGATCCTGGGAACGTGGCGGGCGCACAAAGGCACGGACTACGCCGCCAATGCCGGCACGCCGGTTCGCTCCATCGCCGATGGTGTCGTGATCTTCGCTGGACGCAAGGGTGGCTATGGCAACGCCATTGACGTGCGTCACCCGAACGGCTTCGTGAGCCGCTATGGCCACCTGCGCGGTTTCGCGAAGGGCATTCACGCCGGCGCACACGTGGGCATCGGGGAGACCATCGGCTACGTCGGCATGACCGGCCTCGCCACCGGGCCGCATCTCCACTTCGAGATCCTCGTGCACGGAGTCCAGCGCAATCCCTCGTCGGTGCTGAGCCGTACCGATGGCGTGCCGATCCCCGCATCCCAGCGCGCGAGTTTCGACAGCACGAGGGACGTCCTGCTCGCGTCGCTCCTGGCCGAAGGGCGCGACACGCCAGTCGCCAGTCGCTGACGCCAGCTACGAGCAACCAGCCGCCAGCTACCAGCTTCCGCCGTTCTACCAGCTACCGACTACCAGCCATTACCCTTCTCCCATGACATCATGGCTGCTCTCGGCAGTGGCGGGAGTCGCGATCGCGGTGGTGGGGTATGGGTGGCGGCGAGGGCGCGCAACGCCGCTTCGGGGCCTGCTCCTCCTCCTGCGAGCGGCGGCGCTCACGCTGGTGTTCGCGCTGGCATTCAATGCTCCCGCCGCGGCGCGACTGGTTCCGCCGACCATGGTGGCGTTGGATGCGTCCGCCAGCTGGACACGCGGCGGGGATACGGCGCGATGGCATCGGGCAGTGGCGGCGGCCCGTTCACTCGCCCGCGATTCCCTGATCCTGTTTGGCGATTCCGTGCGCGCCGTGTCGCGCGCGCCCTCCCACGCCGAGGACAACGCCACGCGCGTTCGGCCGCTGGTCGAGCGCGCGCTGGCCGCCGGCCGGCCGCTCACGCTCATCACGGACGGAGAGATCGATGATCCGGGTGCGCGTGTGGCATTCCCGGGCGGATCGCGCGTGACTGTGCTCGCGGGTCAGTCGGCGATTGATGTGGGTGTCGTGCAGCTCGACGCGCCGCGGGCGGTGGTGAGCGGAGACACGCTGGATGTGCGCGTCGCGCTGCGCGCTGGAGCGCGCGCGACGCCGGCCGGTACACTCGCGATCGCGGTGAACGGACGGACGCTGGCTACTGCATCGCTGGCGCCCTTCGCCGCGCGATCCGATCGCACGCAAACGATCCGAACGCCATTCAGCGGCAGCGCCGGTCCAGCCGTGCTGTCGGCGATCGTTCGCGTTCCCGCCGACGTCGAGCCGCGCAACGACACGCTGAGCGTGCCGGTGGATGTCGCGCGCGCTGCGGGCGCAGTGCTGGCGTCCACCTCGCCCGACTTCGATGCACGCTTTCTGCTTCCGGTGCTGCGCGGCGCGGTCGCCCTGCCGACCCGCGCCTACTTTCGCGTGGCGCCGCAGCAGTGGCGGCAGGACGGTTCGCTCGCGCCGGTGAGCGAACGCGTCGTGCGCGACGCGTTGCGCGATGCGCCGCTCGCGATCATTCACGGCGACACCAGCTACTTTGGCGCGCCACGATCCGTGACGACCGGCTCGCTGGCGCTGCTCGTGCCGCCGGCCGACTCCACGGGAGAATGGTACGCGGTGGCCGCACCGGCGTCGCCCCTCTCCGGCGCGCTCGGTGGCATCGACTGGGACAGTCTGCCGCCCATCACCACGTCGTTGCGCGCACCAGCCGGCCAGTGGAGCGGATTGCTCGTCGCGCGCGCCCGCGAGTTCGAGCGACAGCCGGTCATCGTGGGTACCGCGTCCGGTCGGCGAGTCGTGATCGTGAGCGCGTCCGGTCTCTGGCGCTGGCAGTTTCGTGGCGGCGCCAGCGCCGACGCGTTCGCGGCGGTGTGGGGCAGTATATTTGACTGGCTCACCGCCGAGCGCCCTGATCCGCGGGCGGCCTTTCCCGCGGACGGTGTGGTGCGCGCCGGCGAGGCGATTCGGTGGCGCCGTGGGTCCGGAACGGATTCCGTGGTGGTGGTCCGGTTCGAACGGCGTGGTACGACTCGCATGGATTCGGTACGGCTCCGCTTCGCCAGAGATGCCACTGTTGCCGAAAGTGATCCGCTCGCCGCCGGCATCTACGACGTCCGGGTCAACGGAGGCTCGGCCGTGCTCGTGGTCAACGCGTCACGCGAGCTGCTGCCGCGCGCGCCGAGTGTAGCGAGCGGCGCGGTCGGCGGCGCCGTCGAGCTGGGCGCGCGACCGGGCCTCAGGGAATTCTGGTGGGCGTACCTGCTCGCCCTCGCGTTGCTGTGCACGGAATGGATCCTGCGCCGCGTGCGTGGCCTGCGGTAACTGTTCTGGTGAGCTGACTTTCGACTCTGCATTTGCCATGCGCATTCTTCGTCGCAAGGAAGACCTGCCCCGGCGTACCCTCTGGCGCCGCATCAAGGACATCGCCCTCATGGATGTGGGGGTGCTCGCCCGCGGCGGCGTCAATCCCGGATCGCTCGAGAAGCTCGAGGAGCTGCTGCTCGAGGCGGATTTCGGCGTTCCCGTGACCATCCGCCTGGTTGCCGAGGTCGAAGGGCTGGCCAGCAAGGGGAAGGTCAGGACCCAGGAAGAATTTCTCCGGGTACTGCGCGACAGCATCGACAGCGCCCTGCGCACGGGCAACAGTGATCCCGCGCTGAAGTTTGCGCCGTCCGCTCCGACCGTCATTCTCGTCGTGGGGGTGAACGGAGCGGGGAAGACCACGTTCATCGCCAAGCTCGGCGCGCGGCTGCGCGCCGAGGGAAAATCCGTGGTGGTGGCAGCGGGCGATACCTATCGCGCGGGCGCCATTGATCAGCTCCGCGTCTGGGCCGAGCGCACCGGGACGCAGTTTGTGGGCTCGGCCGCGGGCAGCGATCCTGCCGCCGTGGCATTCAACGCGATCGAGTCGGCCATGGCACGAAACGCCGATGTGGTGATCGTGGACACGGCTGGCCGGCTGCATACGCAGGACAACTTGATGACCGAGCTGCAGAAGGTTGCGCGAGTCGTCGCCAAACGGCTGCCGGGCGCCCCGCACGAGACGCTGCTGGTGCTCGACGGCACCATCGGCCAGAACGCGGTGGCGCAGGCCCGCTCGTTCGCGCAGGTCGTGCCGCTCACGGGCCTGGTGATCACCAAGCTCGATGGCACAGCGCGCGGCGGCATCGTGGTCGCCGTGCACGAAGCGCTCGACGTACCCGTGAAGTTCGTCGGCGTCGGTGAACAGCCGGACGATCTGCTGCTATTCGATGCGGATGCGTTTGCCGGGGGGTTGGTAGCTGGTGGCTGGTAGCTGGTTTACCAGCGGTCGCTGATCGCTGGCCGGTGGCCGGTGATCGCTGGCCGGTGCCAGTGCGGGCGCCGGTGAGCTACCCGCGCGGGGGAGCGCCGCGGACCCTCGGTAC
>JBOHTE010000684.1:0-5899 GCA_050733555.1 Gemmatimonadaceae bacterium
GAACAGGCTCCGTTGCGCATCGAGCACGTCCAGATAGTTCGAAATGCCCGTCTGGTAGCGCAATTCGGCGAGTTGCAGCGCGCGGCGGAGCGCCACGGCCTGGGTTTCCTGCGCGACCCGCTGGTCGCGCGCCGCGCGCACGCCCGCGAGTGCATCACTCGCTTCACGCAGCGCGGTGAGGGCGGTCTGCTCGTACATTGCACGCGCTTCCTCTGCCCGGGCGCGTGCGGCGCGCTCCTGGTTCTCGAGCGAACCGCCGGTGAAGAGCGGAATCGAGATGCCGCCCTGTAGTTGGTACACCTTGGTCTGCTGGGTAAACAGGTTGCTGGCGTTGGGCGATTGCGTGCCACCACTCGCGATGATGGAAATGTCCGGCAGGCGTGCCGCCCGGGCCACCCCGATGCGCGCGCTCGCCGCCGCGTACTCACGCTCCGCCTGCTGCACATCCGGGCGCCGGTCGAGCAGTGACGCCGGCAGTGAATCGGGCACGGTGATGGCGCGCGCCGCCTGCTCCAGCGCCTCACCGCGCGGAATGGTCGTGGGTGCCTCGCCCAGCAGCAGGCTGAGTGCGTGCTCCTGCACGCTTCTCGCCTGCTCCACCTGCGCCAGTCGCACAGCGGGCACCGCCACCTGCGCCTCGAACTGCCGCACGTCCAGCTCGGAGATCACGCCCTGGCTGAAACGCTTCCGCGCCAGCTCGAGCGTGGCCTGCCGCGACGCGAGCGTACGCTCGGCGATGGCCTGCTCCTGATCCAGCTCGCGCAGTTGGAGATACGCCGTGGACACATCGCTCACGAGCGTGAGCACCGTTCCGCGTTCCGCGGCCTCCTGCGCGGCGAGATCGGCATTCGCGGCCTGGTACGCGCGCCGCGTCTTCCCCCAGAAGTCGAGCTCCCAGGCAAGATCGCCCGTCAGCCGGAGTGCCTTGAACTCCGACGGCGGGAACGCGCCGAACGCCACCTGACTGGTGCTCGCCGAGCCGTTGATCGTCACGCTCGGGAACAGCGGCGCGCGGGCGACACCGGCCTCGGCGCGGAACTCCGTGATGCGGGCACGCGCGAGCGCGATGTCGCGGTTCTGCTTGAGCGCCGTCTCCACCAGGCGCGTGAGCGTGGAGTCCTTGAGAACATCGAGCCACGCGATGCTGGCGATCGAGTCCGGGTAGAGTACGCGCGGCGCCGGCCGCGGCTGGCGCCGCGCCGCGGTATCCACCGTGTCGGCCGCGCGCGCCGCCGCGAGGGAATCGAAGAACGCACGCGTGGTATCGGATGCGCCGCCCACGCCCACGCGCGTCGTCGCCGGCACGACGGGCTCGGGCTGATACGTCGGGCCCGCCATGCACCCGGCCAGCGCCAGCGCGGCGAGCGTGAGTGCTCCGACGCGCGCCGTCATCGTGCTTCTCCCGTCGCGACAGCCCCGTCGTCGTGTCCGCGCTCCGACACGCCGCGAATGACACGAAAGAAGAGCGGGATGAAGAAGACGCCAATGGTGGTGGCGAAGAGCATGCCGGCGAAGACGCCGGTGCCAATGGAGTGACGACTGGCCGCACCCGCGCCGCCGGCAATGACCAGTGGGCTCACACCCAGGATGAACGCGAACGATGTCATGAGAATCGGGCGGAGTCTCTCCCGGGCGGCCTCCACGGCCGCCTTGCGAATGGTGTAGCCCTGCCGGTGAAGCTGGCTGGCAAATTCAACGATGAGGATGGCGTTTTTCACGGCGAGCCCGACGACCGTGATGAGCCCGACCTGGAAGTAGATGTCGCTCGCCGTCCCGCGCAGCCAGATGCCGAGAAACGCGCCTAGCACCCCGAAGGGAACGCCGAGCAGCACGGCAAATGGAACGGCCCAGCTCTCGTACTGCGCCGCGAGCACGAGAAACACGAGAATGAGGCCGAGTACGAAGACGAGTCCCGTGGTTCCGCTCGACGCGCGCTCCTGATACGACTGCCCTGAGTACGAGATGCCCATTCCCTCGGGCGCGAAGCGCGTGTTCACGAGGCTGTCGAGCTCACCCATCATTTCGCCTGAACTGTGTCCGGGCTTGGGCGCACCGGTCACGAGCGCGGACGTGAAGCCGTTGAAGCGCGAGAGCAGGGTGGGCCCGCTGCGAAACTCCGTGCGCGTTATGGCGGAGAGCGGGATCATGGCATCGTTCGAGCCGCGGACATACAGCCGGCCGATGTCGCTCGGCTGCTGGCGGAACGGCGCCTGCGCCTCGGCCTGCACGCGGTACGTGCGTCCGTAGAGATTGAAGTCGTTGATGTAGAGAGTCGACAGGAATGACTGCATCGTGCCGAACACATCGCTGAGCTGGATGCCGCGCGACTTCGCGGCCGCGCGGTCCACGTCCACGTACACCTGCGGCACGTTGGCGCGGAAATTCACGTTCACGCCGCCCACCGCCGGCAACTGATTGGCTGCCTGCGTGAACGCCTGCACTTCCTGCGCGAAGTCCGTGATGCTCTTACCCGCGCGGTCCTGGATGTTCGCCTCGACGCCAGCCGTTGCGCCAAGTCCGGGAATCTCCGGCAGGTTGAAGGCGAAGCCGGTGGCGTCCTTCATGCCGAACAGCTCGCCGTTGATACGGCCCGCGATCGCATCGATGCTCTCACCCGGCCCCCGCTCATCCCACGGCTTCACGTTCACGAAGATCGTGGCACTGTTGGGCTGGTTGGAGCGGCTGAGGATGTCGAGGCCCGCGAGCGCCACGATGTTCTGCACCGCGGAGTCCTTGCGCAGGAATCCTTCCACGCGGGACAGCACTGCCTCGGTGCGCTGCAGCGACGCGCCGTCGGGCAGTTGCAGCGCCACGGCCATGTAGCCCTTGTCCTCGGTGGGAATGAACGCCGTCGGCACGTGGCGCCAGAGCAGCGTCGCGAGCCCGATGATCACCACAAAGACACCGATCCACGCGCTGGGCCGGCCCAGCATGCTGTCCACGCTGCCCACATAGCCGCGCGTGATCCGCGCGAACGATCGATTGAACCAGCCGAAGAAGCCGGTCGTATGCGCCTCGTTCGACTCCGTGAGCAGCAGGGCGCAGAGCGCCGGCGTGAGCGTGAGTGCCACGAGACCGGAGATGACGACCGCTATGACAATCGTGATGGCGAACTGTTTGAACATCTCGCCCGTCACGCCGCCCACGAACGCCACCGGGACGAACACGGAGCACAGCACGAGCACGATCGCGATCAGCGCGCCGGCCACCTGGCGAATGGCGAGGTCGGCCGCCACGCGCGCCGGCACTTTCTCCGCCGCCATGATGCGCTCCACGTTCTCGATCACCACAATGGCATCATCCACCACGATGCCGATCGCCAGCACGAGCGCGAACATCGTGAGCACGTTGATCGAGAAGCCGAGCATCAGCAGCCCCAGGAAGGTGCCGATGACGCTCACGGGGACGGCGAGCATCGGGATGAGCGTCGCGCGCCAGCTCTGCAGAAAGAGGAACACGACGAGCGCCACGAGAATGAGCGCCTCGACCAGCGTCACCACCACCTCGTGGATGGATGCGGTGACGAACGGGGTCGTGTCGAACGGAATGGAGTAGTGCACGCCCTTGGGGAAGGCGTGCGACAGTTCGTCCATGCGCTGCCCGATTTCGCGGCGAACGGCGAGCGAGTTGGCGCCCGGCCGGAGATAGAGCAAGGTGAGCGCGGTGGGCCGACCGTTCAGGCGTCCGGCGAAATCGTAGTTCTGTGCACCGAGCACCGCGCGCCCGATGTCGCGGATGCGGATGAGCGATCCATCCGCCTTGGCGCGCACCACGATGTCATTGAACTGGTCGGGCGTCTGGAGACGCCCGAGCGTGGTGACCGGAAGCGTGAGATCGGTGCCCGCCGGTGACGGCGCGCGTCCCAGACGGCCGGCGGGGTTCGTGGTGTTCTGCTCGCGCACGGCCGCGGCCACATCGCTCACCGTGACGCCAAGCTGCGCCATCTTGTCGGGGTCGAGCTGCAGCAGCATGGAAAACTGCATCTGCGGGAACGTCTGCGCATTGCCGACACCGGGCAGCCGCTTCAGCTCGTCCTCCACGTAGAGCTTCAGATAGTTCGTGAGGTACGGAGCATCGTAAGTGGTGTCAGTGGAGGAGAGCGCCACCACCGCGAGGATGTCGGAGTTCGCCTTGAGAATCGTGATGCCGTTCTGCCGCACCGCATCGGGAAGCTGCGGTTGCGCCAGCGCCACGGCGTTCTGCACGTCCACGGCGGCCAGGTCCTGGTCGCGCGATACGTCGAACGTGATGTTGAGGCTCATGGAGCCGTCGCCGGCGTTGGCCGACGAATAATAGAGCAGCCCCTGCAGCCCCGAGAGCTGCTCCTCGATGGGTGCCGCCACGGCCGTCGCCACATCCTGCGCGGTAGCGCCAGGGTAGACGGCGTTGACGGTCACGGCCGGCGGCGTGATCTGCGGGTAGCGCGAAATCGGCAGCAGACGAATCGAGAAGATGCCCAGGAGCGTGATGACGATGGAGATCACGGCGGCCAGCACCGGCCGCCGAATGAAGAAGTATCTGATCTCGTGCTGTGGTCCGGCGGGTGCGCCGTGCACCGGCTCCGTCATCGGCTCGCTCCGGCTGGAGCGGATGACCTGATGGCTGGCGCCGCGGAGTCGGAGGTGAACGGGACCGGTTTGGCGACGGCTCCGGGTCCGACCTTCTGCGCACCGTCGACGATCACTCGTTCGCCGGCCGACAGTCCCTGATCAATGATCCAGAGATCGCCGCTCCACGGGCCGGGGTGCACATTGCGCGAGGCCACAGTGTCGCCCCTGCCTACCACGTACACGAACTGGCGGCCGAGCGCGGACTGCACGGCGCGCTGCGGCACCGCGAGTGCGTTGTCACGCACGAATCCCACGAGCCGCACGCGCACGAACTGACCCGGCAGCAGCAGGCGATCGGGATTGGCGAAGCGCGCGCGGAATTCCTGCGTGCCCGTGGACGGGTCGAGCGAGGGCGCCACGTAGTCGAGCCGTCCGGTGCGAGCGAAGGTCGTTCCATTCGGCAACACGATTTCCACTTTCAGCGGACTGCCCGGTTGAATGAGCGCGACATCCGCGGCGCTCGACTTCCATTCGAGCAACTGATCCGACGAGGGACGGAAGGTGACGTATACCGGATCCAGCCGATCGATCGTCGTGAGCAGATCGGCGGGGCCGGTGACGCGCCCGCCGACGTCGAGATTGGTGTTGCCGATCCGTCCGGTCATCCCCGCGCGAACGGTGGTGTCGTCCAGATCCTTCTTCGCCTGGTCGAGCGCGCCGCGCGAGGCCTCGTACTCCGAGCGGGCGTTGTCCACGTCCTGCTGCGCCACGGCGTGCTGCGGCAACAGCGGCTCGAGTCGCGCGAGCGTGCGCTTGGCATTCTCGAAGCGGGCGAGCGCGCTGCGATAGGCGGCCTCGTAGCGCACCTGATCCAGCCGATAGAGCACCTCCCCGGCCTGCACGACGGACCCCTCTCTGAATGTGCGCGCCTCGATGACCCCATCCACGCGCGCGCGCACCTCGACGCGACGGTACGGAACCACCTCACCGCTGAACTCGTAGGATTCCGGCACCGGCCTGGGCGTCACGGTGACGACCGCAACCTGCGGAGGCGGCGGCGCCTGCTGCGGCGCCTTGGCGTGACAGCCTGCGGCGAGGAGCGCCGTGATGCCCGCGAACCAGACTGGGTACACGCGAGACGGATGGAACAGGCGCGACAGAAAGAGCAGACGGCGAAATGAAATCGACGGGAGAACGTTCATACGGCTGGGGCAGCCAGTTCAAAGTGTGTGGAAAAAACGCGGCATGAGGGCCTGCAAGGAGTACGCCTCGAAGCAAACGTTTGCTGGAGCGAGGAAGTTTCAGGGTCCACGCCCACCGCCCCCCTTGGGAATGGGCAATCGGGAATG
>JBOHTE010000685.1:0-7386 GCA_050733555.1 Gemmatimonadaceae bacterium
GTCACTCTCACCTCACGTGTCGTGTCGCACCCAGTGCAGCTCGAGCCGCCGCCCCGGCGGAAGATCCAGGCAACCTTCACGGTGAACGGCGAGCCGTGCGAAGTCGCGTTCGCGCCCCACAAGACGCTGCTCGAGGTTCTGCGCGAGGACCTCGCGCTCACCGGCACCAAACACGGCTGTGAGCTCGGCGAGTGCGGCACCTGCACCGTGCTCGTGAACGGTGTTCCAATGCTCTCCTGTCTCGCGCTTGCGCAGGCGTACGCCGGTTGCAGCATCCAGACGGTTGAAGGCATGGCGCAGGGCGGCACCCTGCACCCGCTGCAACGAGCTTTCGCGGAGCTCGGCGCCGCGCAGTGCGGCTACTGTACGCCGGGCTTCCTGCTCGTGGCACAGGCGCTGCTCGACGCCAACCCGCACCCGTCGCGCGAGGAGATCAAAACTGCGTTGAGCGGGAATCTCTGCCGATGTACGGGGTACCTGAAGATCTACGAAGCGATCGAGAAGGTGGCATGCGAGCATGGGGATGCAAACCGGAGTGTCGATGACTGATGTGCAGGTGCCCGTTCCCCGGTTGCCGTTGCCTTCCGTGGTTGGCACGCCGCGGACGAAGGTCGATGCCTTCGCCAAGGTCTCCGGGGAACTGCGCTTCGCCGACGATCTCTCGCTTCCGCGCATGCTGCACTGCAAGCTACTGCGCTCGCCCCTCCCGCACGCGACCATCGTTCGCATCGACACGAGTCGCGCCAGACATCATCCGGGCGTCGTGGCCGTGCTCACGGGGCAGGATCTCCCGATTCCCTTCGGCATCCTGCCCATCTCGCAGGACGAGCATGCCCTGTGCCCGGAGCGCGTGCGCTTCGTGGGCGATGCGGTGGCGGCCGTCGCCGCGCTGGATGAAGACACGGCACTCGAAGCCTGCGACCTGATTGAGGTCGAGTACGCGCCGCTCCCCGCCATCGAGTCCATCGAGCAGGCGATTCGCACCAGCGAGCCGCGCATTCACGACTACGGCGACGACGGCAACATCCACAAGGTGATCGCGCTCGACTTTGGCGGTGTGGATGATGCCATGACGCAGGCCGATCTCGTGCGCGAGGACGTGTTCTTCTACGAAGGGAACACGCACCTGCCCATGGAGCAGCACGCCGCGCTCGCGCACTGGGCGCCCGAGGGCAAGCTCACGCTCTGGTCGAGTACGCAGACGCCGCACTACGTGCACCGCGCGCTGGCGAAAGTCCTCGAGATGCCGCCGGCGCACGTGCGCGTCATCGCCACGCCGAACGGCGGCGCCTTCGGCGGCAAGTCGGATCCATTCGGGCACGAGATCGTCATCGCCGCGTTTGCGCGACGGACCGGGCGCCCGGTGAAAATCTGCCTCACGCGCGAGGAGGTGTTCTACTGTCATCGCGGCCGGCACCCCGCGCTCATGTGGATCCGCACCGGCGTGAAGCGCGACGGCTCCATTGTCGCCATGGACTTCAAGTCGTTCCTCGACGGCGGCGCGTACGGATCGTACGGGGTGGCGAGCACGTACTACACGGGCGCGCTGCAGACCGTCACCTATCAGGTGCCCGCGTACCGCTTTCGCGCTCTGCGGGCGTTCACGAACAAGCCGCCATGCGGCCCCAAGCGCGGCCATGGTACGCCGCAGCCGCGCTTCGCCGTGGAGTGCCAGCTCGACCGGATCGCCGAAACACTGGAGCTCGACCCCGCCGCAATGCGGCGCCGCATGCTGCAACCCGCGAACAGCGTCACCGCCAACTGGCTGCGCATCGGATCCATGGGACTGGGCGCGTGCATCGATGCCGCGGTGACGGCGAGCGGCTGGGCGGAGAAGTTCCGCAAGCTGCCCTTCGGGCGCGGCGTGGGCATCGCGTGCTCCTCGTACATCACCGGCGCGGGGCTTCCGATCTACTGGAACAGCATGCCGCACTCTGCGGTGCAGCTCAAGCTGGACCGCTCGGGCGGTGTCGCGGCCTTCTGCGGCAGCACGGACATCGGCCAGGGATCGGACACCGTGCTCGCGGCGATCGTCGCCGAAGTGCTCGGCATCGAACCGCTCGACGTGCGCGTCGTCACGGGCGACACCGATCTCACGCCCGTTGACCTGGGCTCGTATTCGTCGCGCGTCACGCTCATGACGGGAAACGCCGCGATCCAGGCCGCCGAGCGTGCGCGCGACGCCATCGCGGGGCCGGTGGCGGCAAAGCTGAGCGTGCCGCGCGAGCGACTCGTCTTTGCCGGTCGCCGCGTGTTCGACGCGGAGAATCCGGACCACGGCCTCTCGTTCATGGACGCGGTGCAGCTCGCCGAGTCGCGGCTGGGCGCGATCGGCGCGACGGGATCGTACACGCCGCCACGATCTCCGGGGAAGTACAAGGGCGCCGGTGTGGGCCCATCGCCCGCGTACTCGTATTCGTGCGCGGTGGCCGAGGTGGAGGTGGATCCCGACAGTGGCATTGTCCGTGTGCCGAAGATCTGGATCGCGCACGACATCGGGCGGGCGATCAATCCGCTGCTCGCAATCGGCCAGGTGGAGGGTTCGGTGTACATGGGGCTCGGCGAGGCGCTCATGGAGGAGATGACGTATCGCGACGCACAGCGGCACGTCGTGCATCATCATCCCAGCATGCTCGAGTACAAGAGCCCTACCACGTTCGAGATGTGCGACGTGGACACGACGCTCATCGAGGACCCTGATCCCGAGGGGCCCTTCGGCGCGAAGGAGGTAGGACAGGGTCCATTGTTGCCCGTACCGCCGGCGGTGTCGAACTCGATCTACGACGCGGTGGGCGTGCGCATCGATGAGGTGCCCTGCTCGCCACAGGCGGTCCTGCGCGCGCTGCGAGAAAAGATGAAGGGAAAGGAGGGACGACACGGCCCGACGCGTGTGCCCGAGTACGCATTCCCCGAGGCGACGCGCATCCTCACGCCGGCGCAGGGCGGCGACGGGCGCGAGCAGGATGGTCGTGAACACAGCGAAGTGGGAGGCACACGCTGATGCTGCGGCTGCCGCGCTTCGACTATGTCGAACCGACCTCGGTTCAGGAAGCCGTGATGTTGGGCAGTCGCGCGGGCGCCGACGGTGCGTACGTCGCCGGCGGCACGGATCTCTATCCCAACATGAAGCGCCGCCAGCAGACGCCGCGCGTGGTCATCTCGCTCGCGCGCGTGGCGGAGATGCAGGACATCAGCGGCACACCGGAGGAGGGACTGCGCATCGGCGCGGGTGTGACGCTCACGCGCGTCGCCACACATCCGGACATCGTGCGGCACTATCCGGCGGTTGCCCAGGCGGCGGCGCTCGTGTCCACGCCGCTGCTCCGCAACATGGGGACCATCGGCGGGAATCTGCTGCTCGACACGCGCTGCAACTACTACGATCAGACCTACGAGTGGCGCAAGGCGATCGACTTCTGCATGAAGAAGGACGGCGCGATCTGCTGGGTCGCGCCATCGAGCCCGCGCTGCTGGGCGGTACAGTCATCGGACGGCGCGCCGGTGGCGGTGGCGCAGGGTGCGCACGTCACGCTCGCGAGCGTGCGCGGCGCGCGGCGTGTCGCGGCGTCTGCGCTCTACAACAACGACGGCATGCGGTATCTCACCAAGGAGCCCGACGAGATGCTGGTGTCGTACGTGCTGCCGCCGGTCGGATCCTGGCGCGCGTCGTACCAGAAGCTGCGCCGTCGCGGTTCGTTCGACTTCCCCGTGCTCGGCGTGGCGACCTGGCTGGACCTTGCAGACGATGGCACGGTACGGGCCGCACGCATTGTGCTCGGCGCCATTGCATCGTATCCCATGGAAGTCCGCGAAGCGGCCGACGCGCTCATTGGCAGGCCCCTCGACGAGACCACGATTGCCGCCGCCGCCGACGCCGCCTTCCGCCCCGCGAAGCCAATGGACAATACGGATTTCACGCTGGCCTGGCGGAAGGAGATGGTGCGGGTGATGGTGGGACGCTCGCTGGCGGCGCGATGACGGTCTCGCGATCAGGGTGAGCCCCTCCGGCCCGTGAGTCTGACCCGCTTGTGTCCCGCAGACGATACGCCGCCATCGCATTCTCGCGCATTACCATGCGCGCGAGCTGCTCGGCGCGGAGGCGGCTGATCTCGCCGTCGCGCATCATCCCGGTGAGGGCAATGGCGAGCGCGCGGCGTGCCGACGTCGTACCGAGCCACGCCGCTTCCGCCCACCCCTGCTCCGGGCCACCGTCGAACGCGTCGGTGCCGAACAGCACCTTCTCCGGCCACTCGCCGAGCCACTGGCGCAACACGCCGGCAAGCTCGGTGGGCTCGACGAACAGCGAGATCGCGGAAATGTCGGCGTAGACGTTGGGCTTGGAGAGCAGCGACTGCGTTTCTCCGACGAGCGGCCATCCGCCGTGCACGATGATGAAGTTGGTGCCACGAAGCGTGGAGTCGTTGAACGCCGGTTCGAGCAGGTGTGGTGCACTGCCGTGCGTGGCGTAGAATCCGCCAAAGCCTTCCGTGGTGTGGATCTGTACGGCCATTCCGAGTCGCCCTGCCTCGCGCGCGATCGTGCGGAAGAGATAATCCTGGAGCGCCTTGTAGTCCGCGTGCGTGGGCGTGCCGCCGGTGGCGTAGCGCGCGTACACGCGGCGGGCACGCGCGGCATCGGGGTCGTCGAAATCGAGCGGGCGCAGATAGGCTGCCTCGAACTTCACGGCCACCGCGCCGCCCTGGCGCTGGCGCCGGAGCGTGGGGAGCACCACGGCGGCGACATAGGCGTCGAGCGTGCGGGGAAGCGCGGCAACGCCGAGGTTGTGGAGATAGCGGTGGAGCAGCGTCGCTTCCATCGGGTAGAGCGCGCGAGTGTCCGGCGTGCGGACCGCCTCCGCTCGGGTGTCGAGCGGCAGCATGAGTGCGTCCACGAACGCCACCCAGCGAAAACGCGGCGGCTCGAGGCCGGGGCCGAGTGCGATGCGATTGGCAAGCATCACGTCGGTGCCGATCTGGTCGAGCACCCAGCTCGGGAAGTGCTCGCCCTGTTCCTGCTGGATGCGGCCGACAGCCGCGTGCAGCGCATCGCGCCAGGCGGTGCCGGTATCCGCGAGGCTCACGCCGTAGAGCGCATGCTGCGCGGCACGCCACTCGGGGTTCTCGGCGCGGAATCGCCAGGGGAGCGGGAATGGGGGAATGCCGCCTAATGGCAGCGCGTCATATTCAGTATCCGGAGGCGCACCCGGCGGGATGGGGCGCATGGGGTGCGCGTGACTGTCGATGGCCTTGATGCCGGCGATGTAGGCGGCCAGGGCGGAGTCGATCGGCGCCTGGGCGCGGGCGGCGGGAGGAGAGAAGGAAACGAGGAGGAGCAGCGACAGCGTGGTGAAGCGAGCGGTGCGCCTCATGCGAATCACTCCGTTCGGGTGACTACGGCTACTCGTCGCCGACTGCGATCCACCGCTCCGCCCAAGCCGAGATGGCGTGCATGGGACTCTCGAGGGCATGTCCCTTTTCGGTGAGCTCGTACTCCACACGCACCGGGGAGTCGGGGACCACGATGCGGGAGATGATGCCCTTGTCTTCCAGCTCTCGCAGCCGCTCCGAGAGCATGCGGTCGCTGATGTCAGGGATCGCCGAACGCAGTACCCCGAAGCGGGCTCGGCCACTCAGGAGGAGTTGGATGATCGCCCCCGACCAGCGTCGCCCGATCAATTCGACCGCTTCGTGGAAGCGCGGGCACAGAGATAGCGTTTGTTGAGTCATGGTACAAAGCTAATGTAAAATTAGCTACTTGACAATGCATACTTACAATTGTATAGTTGGTCGTATGATGTAAGCACGCGGCGGCCAGCGAGGTATGCAGGCAATCCGCACAACACATTCGAGCGCGACGGTTGGTCGCGCCACATTTTTGGAGAGCGTACATGGCTACGTCAACTACCTCGAAGACAGGCACGACCACGACCTGGCAGATCGATCCCGTTCATTCGGAGGTCGGGTTCTCGGTTCGTCACCTGATGATATCCACCGTCAAGGGACGGTTTGCCGACGTGAAGGGGACGCTGGAATACAACGAGGCCGATCCCACGCAGAGCACCGTCGAGGTCACCATTGCTACGAGGAGCGTGGACACCCGGGCGGACCAGCGCGACAACCATCTGCGGTCGGCTGACTTTTTTGATTCCGAGCACTTTCCGAACATGACGTTCAGGAGCACGCACGTGGAGCGGACATCGCCCACCACGGGCCGGCTGACGGGGGAGCTGACGATTCGTGGCGTCACGCGTCCGGTCACGCTGGACGTGAAGCGTGAGGGACGCGGCAAGGACCCGTGGGGTGGCGAGCGTCTCGGCTACAGCGCGACGACCATTGTCAATCGGGAAGAATTTGGCCTCTCTTGGAATCAGGCCCTGGAGACCGGGGGTGTCGTGGTGGGGGAAGAGGTGAAGGTGACGATCGAGGTGGAGTGCGTGAAGCAGCAGTAGCTGGCCATTGAGGTCGGTGAAGCGGGGCAGCCCAGGTGGCTGCCCCCTGGGCTGCCGTGGCATACCTCGACCTTGCAACGTAATAACGTACGATATATCTTAGTCAATCGTCAACGTTATATCGTCAGCCTACAGTCGAGGATCCCATGTCACACGATTGCCACGGCTTCCGCTCTGCCTGGTTCGGCGCTGGACGCGCCTTTGACCCGGGCTTCGCCGCATGGTTCTGGGGCGGCCCGCGCGGACGGCGCGGCGGACCATTCCGCTCAGGTCGCATGTTCGAGCAGGGCGACCTCAAGTACGTCATCCTCCAGCTACTCGACGAAAAGCCGCGCCACGGCTACGAGATCATCAAGGAACTCGAGGAGAAGTTCGGCGGCGCCTACTCGCCGAGCCCGGGCACCGTGTACCCGACGCTCTCCATGCTCGAGGACATGGGCTACGCCACGGCCCGACAGGAGGAAGGGGGCAAGAAGATCTACGAGATCACCGCTGCGGGGAAAGCGTACCTGACCGAGCATCGTTCGACGGTGGACGACATCTTCCAGCGCATCGCGGACTTCGGCGGCTCGTTCTTCGGCGAGTCGATGCTGGAGCTGAGCCAGGCGTTCAAGAACGTCGCCCGCGCCACTTACACAGTTGGCCCACGCAACGCGAAGGATCCGGAACGGATCCGCAAGATCCGGGAGATTCTGGAGCGGGCCGCGAAGGAGATCGAGGACGCGGGTCGCTGAGGGCGGGGACTGGGGCGGGAACTGATCGGGAATGATCCGCGCCCCACGTCACCCCGCTTTGGGTATCGGCAATCGGGAACGGGGAATGGTCCACGCCCCGCCACCCTTCCCTTGGGAATCGGCAATGGGGAATGGGGAATCGGCCGCCCTACGCCACCCCCACCCTTGGGAATCGGCAATCGGGAATGGGGAATCGGGGAGGAA
>JBOHTE010000686.1:0-1699 GCA_050733555.1 Gemmatimonadaceae bacterium
CGCAATGGCATCGGCCCAGGGTCGTTCGCGCGAGCCGGTCCAGGCCCGGGCATTCACGACAGCGAGTGTACACAGTGGAGTCATGCCCGGGATGATGCGCCGGCATCGGCCACGGTGACAATGGGGCAGTCAGACCCGCAGCGTGCTATACTTCCGGACATTAGTGGGGAGTAGCCCGCCGGCACGGACAGTGCGCCGGTGCGGCCGATCGTCAGGACGAAGCGCCTCGCGCGCTTCCGGTCGGCCGAGAAGCCAGGGCGAGACCACTACGACACACACCGTGCCGTAGGGTCTCGCCTTTTCGTGCGCGTCCCATCCGGCCACAGCCGACACCACACGCATGACGACGAATATCTGGTTCTGGGTTGGTTTTCTGGTCTTCGTGCTCGCCATGCTGGCACTCGACCTCGGCGTCTTCCACCGCAAGGCGCATGAGATTTCCGTGCGCGAAGCCGCGGCCTGGAGCGCCGTGTGGATCGCGCTCGCCCTGCTCTTCGCCGGCGGCATCTTGCTCTACGCGGGACACGTACCCGCCACGGAGTTCCTTACCGGCTATCTCATCGAGAAGTCACTCAGCATTGACAACATCTTCGTCATCGCGATGATCTTCTCGTACTTCGCGGTCCCGCTGCGCTTGCAGCACCGCGTGCTCTTCTGGGGAATTCTCGGTGCGCTGGCCATGCGCGGGCTGTTCATTGCCCTTGGCGCGTTCCTCATCGCCACGTTCCACTGGATCATGTACGTGTTTGGCGCGCTGCTGCTCGTCACGGGCATTCGCATGGCGATGCGCGAAGAGAAGCCGTTCGACGGCGAGCACAATCCCGTGATCCGCCTGGCCCGGAAAATCATCCCGCTCACGCCGGAGTACCGCGACGACCACTTCTTCGTGCGCGATGGCCCGCGGCGTCTCGCCACGCCGCTCTTCCTGGCGCTCCTGCTGGTGGAAGTCACGGACATCCTGTTCGCGGTGGACAGCATTCCCGCCATCTTTGCCGTCACCAGCGACACGTTTCTCGTCTTCACGTCCAACGTGTTCGCCATTCTGGGTCTGCGCTCGCTCTACTTTCTGCTCGCGGGAATGGTCACGCGCTTCCACTTGCTGCGGTACGGCCTCGCCGCCATTCTCGTTCTGGTGGGCGCCAAGATGGCGCTCGCCACCGTCATTGAAATTCCGTCGCTGATCTCACTCATTGCCATTGCCGTCATCCTGACGATTGCGGTGGTGGCATCGTGGTACTTTCCACGACCGCTGCCAGCGGTGCGCGATCGGCCATGAGCTGAGCGCCGATCGCTTCCCATCATGAATCTCGACGCAAAGAAGAAAGTCCTGCGGAGCGTACCCTACGGCCTGTATGCGTTCGGCGTGCGCGACGGCGCTGCGGCGCACGCCATGACCGTCAACTGGATCACACAGATCTCCTTCGAGCCGCCACTGATCGCGGTGGCGGTGGAAAACGAGTCGCACTCACTCCCGCTGGTGCGGCGTGAACAGGCCTTCGCCATCAGCATCTTCCCGGCGGGCGCCCGACAGCTCGCCGGCAAACTCGGGCGGTCGTCCCGCAACGTGCCCGACAAGCTGGATGGCGTCAGCCACCACCCGTCCCCGGTCACAGGCGCGCCGGTGCTGGATGAGGCAACGGGGTGGCTCGACTGCCGCGTGGCTGCCGAACACCCCGCCGGCGATCACGTGCTGCTGGTG
>JBOHTE010000687.1:0-4699 GCA_050733555.1 Gemmatimonadaceae bacterium
GGACCTGCTCGACATCTACCGGCTCATGCTCCTGTCGCGCCGGATCGACGACAAGGAAATCCAGCTCAAGCGTCAGAACAAGATCTTCTTCCAGATCTCGGGCGCGGGACACGAGGCGGTGCTCACGGCCGCTGGCATGGCGCTCAAGCCCAGCTACGACTGGTTCTTCCCCTACTACCGCGATCGTGCGCTCTGCCTGCAGCTCGGCATGACCCCCATCGAGATGCTGTTGGAGGCCGTGGGCGCGGCGGCAGATCCCAGCTCGGGCGGCCGCCAAATGCCCAGCCACTGGGGACACAAGGCCCTCAACATCGCTTCGTCCTCATCACCAACCGGCACGCAGTTCCTCCAGTCGGTCGGCTGCGCGGAAGCCGTCACGCGCGCCAAGCTCCTCGACATGACCGAAGGCTTCCAGAAGGATGAGGTCGTGTATGTCTCCACGGGCGACGGCACGACGAGTGAGGGCGAGTTCTGGGAGTCGCTCAATACGGCGTGCAATCTGCTGCTGCCGGTGGTGTATCTCGTGGAGGACAACGGATACGCCATCTCCGTGCCGGTGGAAGTCAACACGGCTGGCGGAAGCATCTCGAGGCTGGTTGCCGGCTTCCCCGATCTCTTCATCCAGGAAGTCGATGGATGCGATTTCGTGGCCAGCTACGCCGCCATGTCGAAGGCGGTGGAGTACGCGCGCAAGCGCAAAGGTCCGGCGCTCGTGCACGCGCACGTGATCCGGCCGTACTCGCATTCGCTCTCCGATGACGAGGTGATGTATCGCCCCACCGAGGAGCGTCAGGCCGACGCGGCGCGCGACCCCGTGACGACCTTCCCCGCCTGGCTCGTGGCCGAGGGGTTCGCGACGGAGGCCGAGATCGCGGCCATGAAGGAGCAGGTGGACGCGGACGTGCAGGCCGCCACCGATGCCGCACTCCCGGAGCCGCAGCCCGCGCCGGACTCGGTGTACTTCGCCGTCTACTCGCCCGACGTGGACCCCACGAGCGAACAGTTCGACACGGAAGACGATCCGCAGTTCAGCGGCGAGCCCACCACCATGGTGGACCTGCTCAACGCCTGCATGAAGGATGAGATGCGCCGCGATCCGATGATGCTGGTATTCGGCGAGGACGTGGCGGACGTGTCACGCGAGCAGTACATGGGGAAGGTCAAGGGCAAGGGCGGCGTCTTCAAGGTCACCTGGGGGTTGCAGAAGGAGTTCGGCGGCGTGCGCGTGTTCAACTCGCCGCTCGCCGAGGCGAACATCGTGGGGCGCGCCATCGGCATGGCGCTGCGCGGCTTCAAGCCGGTGGTCGAAGTGCAGTTCTTCGACTACATCTGGCCCGCGTACATGCAGATCCGGAACGAGCTGTCCACGATGCGCTGGCGCTCCAACAACTTCTTCAGCGCACCGCTGGTCGTGCGTACGACGTACGGCGGCTACATCCGCGGCGCGATCTACCATTCGCAAACTGGCGCGGCGCTGTTCACGCACTGTCCCGGCCTGCGCGTCGTCTGCCCCGCCACCGCGCTCGACGCGAACGGGCTGCTCCGCACCGCCATTCGCTGTGACGACCCGGTGATTTTCCTGGAGCACAAACACCTCTATCGCCAGACGTACAACAAGGGGCAGTATCCGGGCCCGAACTTCATGATCCCGTTCGGCAAGGCGAAGGTGCTGCGCGAGGGGAAGGACCTCACCGTGGTGACGTATGGCGCGACGGTGCAGCGCTCACTCACCGCGGCGAATCAGATGGCCGATGAGGGCATTGATGTGGAAGTGATCGATCTGCGCACGCTCTCGCCATGGGATCGCGAAACCGTGTTCGCGTCGGTGAAGAAGACGTCGCGCGTGGTGGTCGGCTACGAGGACTCGCTGTCCTGGGGCTACGGCGCGGAGCTCGCGGCGGCGATCGCCGACGAGTGCTTCGCCTGGCTGGACGCGCCGGTCAGGCGCGTGGCGTCCGCGGATACGTACGTGGGCTACGCCCCGCAGCTCGAGGATGCGATTCTCCCGCAGGTGGAGAACTTCAGGGCGGCGTACGCGGAGCTGATGCGCTTCTGATGCAGCGGGCCGGCCCCCGGCCTTCGCCGGGGGTGACGACAGGTCGTCATCCCGGCGCCAGCCGGAACCCAATCATCACGGGAACGACTCAGGGAATGTGGAATTTCCCCAGGATGCCGCCCTTCTTCTTCGTGGACTGTTTCGTACTGTCCGCCGCGACCTTCTCGCTAGTGTCCGTGGATGCGGCGGCGGCCTGAGGAGCGGCCGGCACGGGCGATTCAACCGCCTTGTAGCCACTCGGAATTTCGAACGTGGAGGCGGGAATGTCCGCGCGCGACACTTCCGTGATCAGCATGGACATGGCGTGCGGACGCACCCGGTGTTTGTCATCCGTGGAGACTCCACTCAGTTCCATCTTCATCACGGCGCCGCTCTGCGCCATCTTTGCCGCCGCCGCCTTCTGCTGCGCCGCATAGTTGGCGTCGTTGAAGTTGATCGCGCTCGCGCCGTTGACGTTGCTCGCCATGAACGGATTCGAGATGTCGGCGAGCGCCGGCGCAAACCAGATATCCATGGTGTCCGCCACGGAGCTGCGCGACTTCATGAAGAGCACCTTCATTTCCATATCGTAACTCGAGGTCTTGCGGACATGCTGTGTGGCATAGCCGGCGATCTTCTCCCCCGCCCCGACGTCCTGCACATCGATTTTCAGGTTGGTGAACTTGACGTTCAAAATTCCGGTCATGCCGTTGACGAGACTCGCAAGGGCACTCATGTCCATCTGGAAGTACTGCTTCTTGTCAGGATCCACCACGGTGAACGTCGCTCCTCCGCGAGTCGCGAGCATGTAACTCCCCTTCGTCATGAAGGGATTGGCTCCCGGCCCAGTAGGCACATCGCTGTAGTCCACACGCGATTTGTCACCGGACACCTGACCCACACCCGTGATCGCCGTCGGGCTGGCGCTCGTGGTCGTCGTGAACTTGTAAGTCATGCCCGCTGCGGCAGCAGGCGCCGGCGCGTGGACCGGCATGAGCAGCAACGCGGGGACCACCGAGAGGGCCACAGCCCTCGCCGGCAGAGTCAGTCGGCGACTCGGCATGGTACTCCTCCCTGATCGGAAACCAGTACTGCGGGAACCGCCAATCTCGCTCCCACGGCGCGAACCGTCAATCACGCGTGTACACGGCTCTCCCCCCCACGAATGTCATGAGCACACGCGCATCCCGAATCTCTTCGGGCCGGATGCGTGTGATGTCGCGGTCCACGAGTACGAAGTCCGCCAGCTTGCCCGTCTCGAGTGATCCCGTCTCGCGCTCCTGAAAGGAGGCGTACGCGGCGCCAATCGTGTACGCGTGCAGTGCGTCCTCCACGGTGATCTTCTCTTCGGGCACCCAGCCGTCGGGGTGCGCGCCGTCGAGCGTGCGGCGCGTGACGGCCGCATAAATCCCCTCGAGCGGCGTGGCGGGCGCCACGAACCAGTCGCTGCCAAAGGCGAGCCGCGCGCCGGAATCCAGCAGCGAGCGGAACGCGTACGTGGTGCGGCTCCGTTCGGCTCCGATCATCGCATCCGCCCAGCGTCCGTCGTCAATAGCGTGGTACGGCTGCATGCTGGCGATCACGTTGAGGTGGGCGAAGCGCGGCAGGTCAGCCGGCGCGATGTGCTGCGCGTGTTCGATGCGGAAGCGGCGGTCCGCGGGCCCGTGCTCGCGCTCCACCCGTTCGCAGATGTCGAGATATGTACGGATGGCGCGGTCACCGATGGCGTGCATCACGACCTGCAGTCCTGCGGTATCCGCCGCGCTCGTCCATGCCTGGAGGTTCTCCACCGTGTTCACGAGCAGACCGGTATCGCCGGGGCTATCGGTGAAGGGCTCGAGCATCGCCGCCGTGTGCGAGCCGAGCGAGCCGTCCACGAATCCCTTGAGCCCACCGATGCGCAGCCATGCGTCGCCGCGGCCGCGCTCGTGCACCCTGTCGCGCAGCCGCTCCCACGACCCGAGAGGCACCGCGGCGTTGATGCGGGTGCGGAGCCGCCCGGCCTGGTGCGCGCGCTCGAAGACGGCGAGATCGGCCCACGTGCCCATGTGATGAACCGACGTGACGCCCTGCTCCGCCACGTAGGACATTGCGGCATCGAGTGCCTGGTCGAACTGGCCGGGTGCGGGATCGGGCACGGCGCGCGCCATCAGCTCCATTGCGTTGTCCTTGAGGACGCCGGTAGGTGCACCGGCCGCGTCGCGCACGATGGTGCCGCCATCAGGATCGCCGGTGGCGCTGGTGATGTTCGCAGCGCGGAGCGCCGCGCTGTTGGCGAGTCCCATGTGTCCGTCGAGGCGCTGAATCCAGACGGGCGTTTCGGACGTGACGGCGTCTATCCAGTCGCGTTGCGGAAGCTCACCACCCCAGAGCGTGTGGTCCCAGTTGCCGCCGATGATCCATGCGCCACCGGGGCTCCGAGCGGTGAACGCCTGGAGGCGCGCGACGAACTCGGCGCGCGTCGCCGCATCGCGGAGCTGCACACCCGCGAGCTGCAGCCCTCCCTCCAGAAAGTGCACGTGCGCATCGATGAAGCCCGGCAGCAGCATGGCGCCGTGCGCGTCAATGACGCGCGTGTCCGGGCCTGTGCGTTTCATGATCGCGGCGCTCGATCCGGCGGCCACGATCCGGTCGCCGGCGGCCGCAATGGCATCGGCCCAGGGG
>JBOHTE010000688.1:0-2665 GCA_050733555.1 Gemmatimonadaceae bacterium
CTTCTGGGGCGCGCGCTTCGGCGTGCTCACCGATCGGTACGGCGTGAGCTGGATGCTCAACTGCAACCTGGCGGACACGACCAGTTGAGCACCGGACGCTGTGAACCCGCCGCGCTGGACGCGACGCGCATGGCCCAGGCCATCCGGGCGCGTCACGTCTCCGCCGTGGAAATGCTCGATGCCTGTCTGGCCACGATCGAGCAGCAGAATCCCACGCTACGGCCGGAATGCGCAGCACGGTCTGCGTGCGATCCACCACGCTGAGCGGAACCTCTGTCGGTTCCGGCGGTCTTCGTACTGCATGAACGCCGTCGTCCTCCTGATCCCGGTATTCGTCGCGGCAGTCGCGTGTCAGTGCAGCGGCGACGCACCGCACGCCACCGGTGGCGGGCACAGCCCGGCATCGGAACGCGCCACGACGACCCTGCCGACTCCCGCCTCCGTCAGCGCCGCGTCGGACACGGCGCCCACACTCACGGAATTCCGTCACGTGAACTTCCACGTTGGCGCGGGCACGGTGCTGCGCATCCGTTCACTGCGCGGCGCGATGCGGAGCACGACCCCTGGTCAGCCAATCAACTTCGACGACAAGCGCTCCTTCACGATCCACCTCACATCGGCCAGCGTCGGCCTCACCACGACAGATCTCGATCATCTGATGAACCAGTACGTCTTCGCGTACAAGGGCGCGCCGCTGCGGAAATTGCGCTTCGCCACCAAGGGCGATCAGCTCGTGCAGCGCGGCACGCTGCACAAGGTGATCAACATGTCGTTCGAGATCACCGCCGCGCTGAGCGCGACTCCGGATGGCCGCATTCGCATTCATCCCACCCACATCAAGGTGCTGGGATTTCTGGGCGGGGGATTTCTCAAGGCGCTTGGCCTCACGCTCCAGAAAATGCTCGATCTCCGGAAGGCCAGGGGCATCACCGTCGAGGGCAACGATCTCCTGCTCGACCCCGCCAGCCTGCTTCCCCCGCCCGCGATCAGCGGGCACCTGACTGCCGTGCACGTGGAGGGGAACGAGCTGATTCAGGAGTTCGGGAGCAGTGCCACGCGCACGGACAGCAGCGCGCACGCCCTTGCCTCGCTGGACTCCTCGGCAACGAACTACATGCGCTTCCGCGGCGGCACGCTGCGGTTCGGCAAACTGTTCATGGTGGATGCGGACATGCAGATCATCGATGCCGATCCATCGGATCCCTTTGATTTCAGCATTGACGAATACAATCGGCAACTCGTGGCGGGCTATTCGCGGAATACGGCGGATCATGCCCTCGAGGTCTACATGCCGGATCTGCAGAAAGTGGGGCACCAACGGCTGACGCCGCATTGATCTGAGCCGCTACTTCACCACGTAGCCATATCCGCGCAGCTCGTCCGCCGTCATGCTGATCACATCGACGTGCAGCCTGATGGGCGTGAGCGGCTGATTCGTGGAATCCGTGGGAACGGACACGATCGCCTCGACGACATCCATCCCCTTGATGACCTGACCGTACACCGTGTAGTGGTTGTCGAGCTTCGGGAGCCCCTGCTTGTTCGCCACGATGTAGAACTGGCAGCCGGCGGAAAGCTGCCCCGGATTGTCGTCGCGACCGGCGCCCACGGCGCCGTACACGTGCGTCAGACTGTCGTTGAACTCGGGCGCGAGCAGATAGGGGGAGCCCGAGAAGCCGGCCGGCGTGTCGGGACAGCCGCCCTGCGCGACGAAGTTCCTGATCACGCGATTGAAGGTGAGCGTGTCCCAATAGTGGCTCGTCGCGAGTTTGATGAAGCTCGCCTTGTGATGCGGCGTCTGGTCGTACAGCACGAACAGGATTTCGCCAAGGCGCGTCTCGATCCGGCCGACGTCGTACGTCTTCGGGGACTGCGCGATGCTCGACGTGAACGGAACGGCGAGCAACATGGTGAGCAGGATGCGACGCATCATGGCCGTCCGGGAAAGGGTTCGGGCGCGTGCTGGCGCGACACAGGCATACAGATCGGGCGCGAGCACACGGAAACTACGCGCTGTCGCCGTGTGCGCCAGCCGACCGGGAATCGCATATTTTACCCTGCTCCTCGCCGGCTGAACGACCACACCTTTCCACATAAAACCAGGCAGACTTCCATGAAGGCAGATTCCAGCGGGTACCTCGCCGCCAGCGGCGTGGACTACTGGTTCGAGATCCACGGCAACGGTGAACCATTGCTGCTGCTGCACGGCGGCCTCCTCTCGACCGGCATGTTCGGCCCTACGCTGAGCGAGCTTGCCAGATACCGCCGCGTCATCGGGGTCGATCTGCACGGTCACGGCCGCACGGCGCTCGGCGCGCGAAAGATCAGCCCCGTCGACATCGGCCGCGATCTGGCCGTCGTGATCCAGCAGCTCGGCCTGCGCCAGGCGGACGTGATGGGTTACTCGTTTGGCGCCACCTGCGCGTTGCAGCTCGCGTTTCAGCAGCCCGCGCTCGTGCGCCGACTGGTCATTGTCTCCGCTCCCTACGCGCGAAACGGCTTCTTCAGTGAAATGCTGCCGCAGCAGGCCGCTGTGGGCGCGGGCATGGCGGACGCCATGAAGGGATCTCCGCTGTACACGTCATACGCCGCGATTGCGCCGCATCCGGAGGAGTTCCCGCGGCTGCTCGACAACATGGGTGAATTCATGCGCCAGGACTATGAC
>JBOHTE010000689.1:0-12469 GCA_050733555.1 Gemmatimonadaceae bacterium
CGGCGGGCCAGTTGCTCGCGCGCCACGGCGCCACACACGAAGCCATTCTGCAAGCACTGGCGGCCGTGCGCGGCAGTCACCGCGTGACCTCATCCACGCCGGAAACCACTTTTCGCGCGCTCGAACAGTACGCGCGGGATCTTACCGAGCAGGCCCGCCGCGGGAAACTCGATCCAGTGATTGGCCGGGACTCGGAGATTCGCCGGGTGATGCAAATCCTGGCGCGCCGCACGAAGAACAATCCGGTGCTCATCGGCGAGCCCGGCGTCGGCAAGACGGCCATCGTGGAAGGACTCGCACAACGTATCGTGAACGGCGACGTACCCGAAAGCCTCAAGAACAAGAGCCTCGTGGGACTCGACCTGGGCGCGCTCATTGCCGGCGCCAAGTTTCGCGGCGAGTTCGAGGAGCGGCTCAAGGCGGTGCTCAAGGAGATCACGTCGGCCGAAGGCAAGTTCATCGTCTTCATAGACGAACTGCACACGCTGGTGGGCGCGGGCGCCGCGGAAGGCGCCATGGATGCGGGCAACATGCTCAAGCCCATGCTGGCGCGCGGCGAACTGCGCGTGGTGGGCGCTACGACGCTCGACGAGTATCGCAAGCACGTGGAGAAGGACGCCGCGCTCGAACGTCGCTTTCAGCCGGTGTACGTGGGCGAGCCGAGTGTGGACGACACGATCGCCATTCTGCGCGGGCTCAAGGAGCGCTACGAGGTGCACCATGGCGTGCGCATCACCGATGGCGCCGTGGTGGCGGCGGCCAGGCTGTCCAACCGCTACATCGGCGATCGCTTCCTGCCGGACAAGGCCATTGACCTCGTGGATGAAGCCGCATCGCGGCTGCGCATCGAGATCGACTCCATGCCGCAGGCGATCGACGAAGTGGAGCGTCGTGTGACGCAGCTCGAGATCGAGCGGCAGGCGCTGCGTAAGGAGAAGGACGCGGAGTCGAAGGAACGCCGCACGGCACTCGAGCGCGAGCTGGCCGAGCTGCGCGAGAAGTCCACGGCCATGAAGGCGCAATGGAAGGCGGAGAAGGACAGCCTGGGCAAGGTTGGCGAGTTGAAGCAGCAGCTCGAACAGGCGCGGCTGGAAGCCGAGCAGGCGCAGCGCCGCGGTGATCTGGGCAGGGCCGCGGAAATCACGTACGGCCGCATCCCGAAGCTCGAGCAACAGATGAAGGATGCGGACCAGGCCATGCGCGCGCGCGACGCAGGCGCGCCGCAATTCCTCAAGGAGGAGGTCGACGCGGACGACATTGCGGAGATCGTCGCCCGGTGGACGGGTATTCCGGTCTCCCGGATGATGGAGAGCGAGCGCACCCGGCTCACGAAGCTGGAGGAGGTGCTCGCGTCCCGCGTGGTCGGACAGCGCGAAGCCGTGCGCGCCGTTGCAGATGCCGTGCGGCGGTCGCGTGCGGGCCTGCAGGATCCCAATCGTCCCATTGGCTCGTTCATCTTCCTGGGGCCCACGGGCGTGGGCAAGACGGAGACCGCGCGCGCCCTGGCGGAGTTTCTCTTCGACTCCGAACACGCGATGGTGCGCATCGACATGTCCGAGTACATGGAGCGCCATGCGGTGGCCCGGCTCATCGGCGCGCCGCCCGGCTACGTGGGCTTCGAGGAGGGCGGGCAACTCACCGAAGCGGTGCGGCGCCGGCCATACTCGGTGGTGCTCTTCGACGAGATCGAGAAGGCGCACCCGGATGTCTTCAACATCCTGCTCCAGATCCTCGATGACGGACGTCTCACGGATTCACAGGGTCGCACGGTGGACTTCCGGAACACCGTGATCATCATGACCTCGAATATTGGGAGCCAATACATCCTGGAAGGGATCCGCGCGGACTGGGCGGAGGTGGAAATGCAGGTGACGAGCGCGCTGCGCCAGCACTTCCGTCCCGAGTTTCTCAATCGGGTGGACGACATCATCGTGTTCAAGCCGCTCACGCTGGAGCAGATCGAAGAGATCATCTCCATTCAACTCCAGCGACTGGAGGCGCTGCTGGCGGAGCGCAAGCTGTCCATCGAACTCACCCCCGAGGCCAGGCACGCGCTTGCCGAGGAAGGGTACGATCCGGCATTCGGGGCGCGACCGCTCAAGCGCGCGATTCAGCGGCTCATTCAGAATCCGCTGGCGCTGGCCGTGCTCGAGGGGAAGTTTGCGGAAGGCGACCGGGTGCTGGTGACGCGCGGAGCGGCTGGCGAGCTGGAATTCGCGCGCGCCGAACCGGCGCTCAGCGGGGCAGGAGAGACGCGCTGAGTGCAATGGCGCGCCTCGCAGCGGACGCGCCGCACATGACGCGCGACGCAGACGAAGAATGGATGCGTCAGGCATTGTCGGCCGCGCATGATGCCGCCGCGGCCGGCGAGGTGCCGGTCGGCGCGATCATCGTCCGCGCGGGCTCGGCGATCGCGCGCGACTCCAATCGCACGATTCGCGATCAGGATGCCTCCGGCCACGCCGAGATGCTTGCGCTGCGCGCCGCGTCGCGTGCACTCGGCGCCTGGCGGCTGGACGGATGTACGGTGTACGTGACCCTCGAGCCGTGCGCCATGTGCGCGGGCGCGCTGGTGCTCGCGCGGGTGGATCGGGTCGTGTTCGGCGCATGGGATGAGAAGGCCGGCATGGCCGGATCGGTGGGCGATCTGCTCCGGCATCCGCGGTTGAATCACCGTCCCGAAGTCACGGGCGGCGTGCTCGAGGCCGACTGCGGTGCGCTGCTGCGCGAGTTCTTTGCGGCGCGGCGCGGGGTGCCGGGGGTGCCGGGTGAGGCACCCTGACCTGCGGCTCTCGCGCCTGTCTTACAGCATTCGACAGCTTTGCCCAGGCACGGGTTCGATGTGCGTCACCACGAGTGTATCCGTGCCGGCGCGGACGTTCGCCGACATGATGACTTTCCGGCCAGCGAAGTTGTTGAGATTGACTGTATCGAGCGCGGCAGCGGGAATCAGGATGTGGTTTCCAAGAAAGACAACGTTCACGTCGAAGGCGGGATAGTTGGGCCAGCGATGCTGGTACACACATCCCTCGAAACGCCGCGACGTGGTCGTGGAGGCCGCGGTCGTCGTCGCCCGAGGCACCGAGGCGCATGCGGCGACGGCAATGGTGAAGGCAGCGAGGAGCACAATGCCCTGTGGGCGAAAACCGCCAGCGAGTCCACATGGCGAGCCTGACATGGTCGCGCCTCCTCGTGTCGAAGCGCCGTGCAGAATGTTGATCGAATCAATCAAGGACAACGTGTGTGCGGGAGCGGCGTCGCGCAATCGCAGCCATGCAGCTCCCAGGCCGCGGTACGTCACTCCCAATCCGTTGACACTCAAAATCAGTCTCGGTAGCTTTTCATGTTCTGCTGGACGGGTGGCCGAGTGGCTGAAGGCACCGGTCTCGAAAACCGGAGTACCGGCAACGGTATCGTGAGTTCGAATCTCACCCCGTCCGTCTGAACACGAATGCTGAAGAGGCGCCATGCATGAGCGCGCCAGATCCCGCAAGGCGGGCCGCAGCCCGCCTTCGGTGTTTGGGGACGATTTGTGTGCAGGAAGTGTCGTCAGGATGGGTGGCCGAGCGGTTTAAGGCGCACGCCTGGAAAGCGTGTGGGGTGTCACAGCCCTCGCGGGTTCGAATCCCGCCCCATCCGTCAATCCGATTCAACGTTCCTGTCGTACTCCTCTCGTCCGTGGGGCTCGCGCCCTTCGTTTACCCGTACGAGAGGAGGTCCTGATGCAGATCCATCCGTTCAGCGTGCGCGCTGGACTCCCGCTTGCCGTACTCCTGGCACTCTGCGCGTGTTCGAGTTCATCAACGGCGCCGCAGCCCGTGATCCTCGGCAGCACCCCTGCCTGGCTCGATGGCAACACGGTCACGATCGACTACACGGCCAACTTCGCGTGCAAAACCCCGCCCAGTGCGAGTTCCGCATCACAGTGTGAAATCGGTGCCGGCGCCGAGTCGATGCCGGCATCCACTGTCCAACCCATCCCGACGCTGTTCGTCATGGCACCGCTGGGCTTCGCACCCGACGCAGCCACGCTGCACTGTCCGACGGTCGGTATGTGCGTCACACATCCGGCCGATCTCGACGTCTCTCGCGTCTTCGGTCCTGGAACGGAGCATTTCGCCCTCCCGCCGCACAGTCACATTCTGGATACCGCTGCGGGAAATGCCAGCGTGCCGTGGATCATCACGGTCGTCGGTGTCAAGGATTCCAGCACATGGGCTTCAGTGGTGGCTGGCAAAAGCCTGAGCACCGTGCGTGGGCTGCAGTCCGCGGATCCGGATGGGACGCACATCACCGGAGACATCCCGACGAATCTGTTTCTCTTTTTCAAGGTGCGCTGAGATGGTCCCGCGTACCCGCATGGGCATGGCCGCCGTCGCGGGCGGCAGTGCCCTCATCGCCGGCGCCTGGCTTCCGTGGATGACCCTGTTCGCGGGGCTCTATCCCATGCGCGGCATCGTTGGCCTGAACGGTCGCGTCATCTGTGCCGCCGGCATCGCCGTGCTCCTGCTGGGCGCCGTGCTGCTCGCACGGGACGTGCGCGGCGCAGCCATCATGCTGAGCGGAGCCGGACTGCTCCTGCTCGCGCTGGCGGGATCGATCTTCGTTGGCATTCACCAGCTCATGGCCGGCTCCGGCCATCACACAATGGTCGTGCCGCAGGCGGGTGTCGGCGTCTATGTCGTCCTGCTGGGCGCCGTACTCACGGCCATCGCTCCCGTCGTTGCGCGATCGCGTCGCGCCTAGCGCGTGGCGCCTGACTCGCTTCCGGCAACCACTAATGGACCGGTGGGTTGCGGAACGCCGCCCGCTGGTTCATCCGTGACTGCCACCGCCTTGAGCGCACGGCGAGGCAGTGCATACGTTGCCCGCACGATCGCTTCCCCATTGCTCGACGGCGCAAACGTGCCGGCACTGATCTTGGCCGTGGCGGTGACGAGCCAGAGCTGGTAAGTGCGGCCCGGCGCGGGCTGTGGCAGGTTGTGCGCGACGAAGGTCCAGCCGTTCGTCGAGCGATTCCAGAACATCAGCGCCCACGCCTGGCGCGGCGTGCTGGCGGTGAGTGAAACGACCGCCATGTCCTTGCCGGTGACTCCGGCAATGAACGTGTCGCGCTCGGCCACCAGCGCGCGCAGCGAATCGGTCTCGGTCCGCAGCGCAGCCCCGCGTTCGGATGCGAGGCGCACTGCGCGCTCGAGCTGCGAGCGATCACGAGTCAGCCACAGTGAGAAGCCGACGCTCACCGCGAGCAGCACGCAGGCCGCGGCGGCAATCCATGGAGACCACCGCGAAACGCGCGCAGGTGCTGCCGCTCGTTCACTGAGCGACGCCTTCTTGCCGGTTCGCGCACGCGCCAGCAATCGGGCACGCAGGGCATCCCGCCGCTCGGCCGACATGGGAACGTCCGGCGCCGCGTACGCCATGCTTTCCGCCGCATTGCGCAGCGCGCGGAGTTCCGCGGCGCATGACTCGCACGCACCCACGTGCACCATGACGCCCGCCATCTCCTCCGGATCCAGCGCTTCCAGCG
The DNA here is from genome assembly GCA_050733555.1 of Gemmatimonadaceae bacterium. Taxonomy (GTDB): domain Bacteria; phylum Gemmatimonadota; class Gemmatimonadetes; order Gemmatimonadales; family Gemmatimonadaceae; genus JADGGM01. The sequence continues at coordinate 5,531 of JBOHTE010000689.1, forward strand.
CCGCCGCCGGAAGCAGGTCCATGGACTCTTCGTGACGCACAGGTTCGTGACTCATCGCGCTTCCTCGCGCAGTACGTCCAACGTCTGCCGCAGCTTCTGCAACCCCGCGCGCACGCGCGTCTTCACCGTCCCCAATGGCTGCTGCGTCCGCTCGGCAATTTCACTCTGACTGAAGCCGCCAAAGTACGCCAGCTCCAGCGCGAACCGTTGTGCCTCGGGCAACGCGTGCAGCGCTTCTCGAACCAGCGTCCGACGCTCCGCCAGCTCGGCGTCGAGCGATGGATCATCGTGCGGCAGGGCGTCCGCACGGCCGGTCTGCACTATGCACCCGAAATCATCCTCCTCGATGGGTTCTTCCCTGCGTCGCCGGGCCGCGCGCAAGCGGTCGAGCGCACGGGTGCGCGCCATCGTCAGCAGCCACGTCTGAACAGACCCGCGCGTGGCGTCGTAGCGCGGCGCCTGTCGCCACGCCTGCCAGAATGCCTCCTCCACCACATCCTCCACGTCGTCCTGATCGCGAAGGATCCGTGTCACGATCGCGTTCACGAGCCCATTCCACTTATCGAAACACGCCGCCAGTGCGCTCTCATCGCCGCTCGCCATGCGCCGGACCAGCGCGAGATCGTCAGTCTCCACGCTGTTCACCCGAGGGTACGCCGGCTGTGAGGCTGGTGGATTCATGGCACCGGAATCTAGCGCGCCGCCACTCGAAGGTGAGATGAGTCGCCGCGGCGGGCCGCACGGCGGGGCGAGCGCGCCGCCAATCCGAATGCGCTGCTCGTGACGTATCTGGGTGTCCGCCGCCGGCACCCCTGGGTGCGCGTGCGGACCGGCACTCGTGCCGCACAACCATTCCTCCGGAGGATTGCGATGCACACACGGTATCTTGCGAACTTGGTGACGCTGGCGGCCGCGGCAGTGCTCACGGCCGCGTGCAGCGACCAGAGCGCGACGACGGGGCCGGCGCTGCACCCCGCGATGGACATGAGCGCGTCGAGCACCAACGCGCGCGATGGCGCGCCAAGCGGCACCACCGCGGGCTGGCTGAACGGTACGACGGTCACGTTCTTCTACCACAAGCCCTTCTTCTGCGCAGAGCCGCCGGCCAGTGGCGCCCCCAGTAGCTGCGAGGTCGGCGCCGATGGCCCCGATCCGCGACCCGGGAACATCCCGATTCTGTACGTGATGACGCCCATCGGATTCCGCCCCGACGCTTCGACGCTGCAGTGTCCAATGGTGGGCGGGTGCATCAATCACCCCTCGACGATCGACCTGTCGCGCGTGTTCGGCCCTGGTGCGGCCGACGTGCCGCTGCCGGCACACAGCCATATCATCGACAGCGCGCTGCCGGAATCGCAGGCCGATGGCGGGATGGCTGGATGGTGGAACATCGTGGTGATCGGTGTGACGGATCCCGCCGTCTGGGATCAGATCGTGGCCGGCAAGAGCCTTGCGACCGTGCGTGCGTTACAGGCGGTGGGCAAGGGCATCACGGGCGACATCCCGTCGAATGCCTATCTGTTCTTTGCGGTGAAGTCGTAGCAGGGCGCGCGACGGCGTCACACGGGTCACACGCGTCACCCGTGGCGCCGTGCGTGTGGGACGTGCTGCTCGTGCGCAGGGCGAGCGGTACGTCCCGCGACCGGTCGCAGCTGGCTGATGCTGGAGACAGCGACGGCCTGCACGCGCGCGCGACCCGCCGGCGCCTCCATGGAGTGCCCTTGACAGGTGAAGCCGCCGCGGGCGAAGATCCCGGCGCCATGGACACCGCGCCATTCGACGTCTGCGAGTGCACGCCGCCATCCTGCCGTCCGTCCGGACGGCCCGCGTGAGTGCCACCGCTGCGCTGACTTCGCGTCCCGTCCCTCGCGCAGCACGCGTTCGCGCCTCACTCCTCTGCGCGGCGTTCGGATTCCTGCTGGCCTACGCCTCCATGAGTCGCCCGGGTCTGCCCGGCGACTTTCTCTACTGGCGCACGGCGGCGCGCGCCCTGCTTCACGGGCAGAATCCCTACCACGTCATTCCCTCCATTGCGCCGGAGCGGTTTCTCACGCCGTTCTTCTATCCGCTTCCGGCGGCCGTCGCGACCATCCCCTTCGTCCCATTCTCCTACGCGCTGGGCGGCGCGCTCTTTGTCGCGCTCTCGGCAGGCCTGCTTGCCTTCGGCCTCTCACGCGACGGCCTCTTTCGTCTCGCCGTCTTCGCGAGTGCTCCGTTCATCATTTCCGCAACCAGCGGCACGTGGCCGCCCATCATCGCGGCCGCGGCGCTGCTTCCCGCGCTCGGCTTCCTCATCTGCATCAAACCCAACGTCGGTCTCGCCTCGCTCCTCTACCGCCCGCGCTGGTCCATGGTCGCGGCGAGTGCCGCGTTGCTCCTCATCAGCCTTGCGATCCTGCCGAGCTGGCCGCTCGACTGGTGGCACCAGCTCGGGTCCGTGAAGAACCGTACCATCCCGATTCTCACACCAGCAGGTCCGCTGCTGCTGCTCGCGCTCACGCGCTGGCGACAACGTGAGGCGCGGCTGCTCTTCTGCTTTGCGTGCATCCCGCAGGCGCCCTGGTTCTACGACCAGATCGTGCTCTGGCTCATCCCGCGCGACAGGGCGGAAGCGTTCGGCTACACGGTGGTGAGCCAGCTCATGCTCATCGCGTGGGGCGCATTCACCATGCTCGCCTGGCGTCATGGCGCGTGGGTGCTCGTGGCCGCGCTCTACCTGCCGCCGCTCGTGATGGTGCTTCGTCACCCGAATACCGGCGAGGTGCCCCGCTGGCTCGACCGGTTCGCGATGCGCGTCACCGGCGCGCTCCGCTCCGAACCAGCGTCCGAGCCACCTGTCTGAGGTGCGACGCCTTCACTCCGCCCGGCTCCGGTCGCATATATTTCTCCGCCATGCCCTCTACCCCCACCACCGTGTTCGACGCGCGTGCCATGGATCGCACCCTCCGGCGCATGGCAGACGAGATCATCGAGCTCAATGATGGAACCGACGATCTCGTGCTCGTTGGCATCCAGCGCCGCGGCGTGCAGCTCGCCGATCGCCTCGCCGCAATGATGAAGGAGCGCGAGCACGTGGATGTCCCGCGTGGCGCGCTCGACATCACGCTCTATCGGGACGATCTGCAGACGGTCGGTCCGCGGCCCGTGGTCGGTCCCACCGACATTCCCTGGGACATAGACGCCAAGCATGTCGTCATCGTGGACGATGTGCTGTATACCGGCCGCACCATTCGCGCCGCGCTCGACGAGCTCGCCGACTTCGGCCGTCCCGCGCGCATCGGGCTCGCCGTGCTCGTGGACCGCGGCGGGCGCGAACTGCCCATCCGCGCCGACGTCGTGGGCAAGACGCTGGCGGTGGCGAACGGAGACCGGGTGGATGTGATGGTGAAGGATCTCGACGGAAAGGACGCCGTGGTCGTGGTGCGTCCCGGGGACACCGCGTGACCGAGACGCTCGGCAAGGATCTGCTGGCACTCGAGCCGCTCTCGGCCCAGCAGATCCGCCTCATTCTCGATACCGCCGAGCCGTTCAAGGAGATCAGTGAGCGCGCGATCAAGAAGGTCCCCGCGCTGCGCGGCAAGACCATCGTCAACCTTTTCTTCGAAGCCTCCACCCGCACCCGCATCTCCTTCGAGTTCGCCGAGAAACGACTCTCGGCCGACACGGTGAACGTCGCGTCGTCCGGCTCCAGCGTGCAGAAGGGCGAAACGCTCGTGGATACGGCGCGCAATCTCGAAGCGATGCGCATTGACATGGTCGTGATCCGTCACGGCGCGTCGGGCGCGGCGCGCTTCCTCGCCGATCGCATCGAGAGCAACGTGATCAACGCCGGCGACGGCACGCACGAGCATCCCACGCAGGGACTCCTCGATCTGCTCACGCTGCGCGACAACCTCGGCGACCTCACCGGCCGTCGCGTCTGCATTGTGGGCGACGTGCTCCACTCGCGCGTGGCGCGCTCGAACATCTGGGGGCTCCAGAAGATGGGCGCCGAGGTGGCGGTCTGCGGCCCGCGCACGCTCCTGCCCTGGGCCATTGGCGAGTTCGGTGTGCGCGTCTTCTCGCGCATCGAGGAGGCCATCGAGTGGGCCGACGCGCTCAACATTCTTCGTCTGCAACTCGAGCGCATGACCGCGGGCTACATTCCGTCGCTCCGCGAGTACAACCGCGTGTTCGGCGTCTCGCGGGAGCGGCTCGCGCGCGCGCCGCGCGATGTGCTCATCCTGCATCCGGGCCCGATGAATCGCGGCGTCGAAATTGACAGCGACGTGGCGGACGGGCCCCACAGTGTCATCCTCAACCAGGTGACCAACGGCGTGGCGATTCGCATGGCGGTGCTCTATCTCCTGGCGGGCGGCCGGCCCGAGCTCGCCGAAGCGGCCAAGGGCGCGAGCGATCGATGAGCCAGCCGATACTCCTGCTGGCGGGCGGCACGCTGCTCGATCCGTCCCGAACGTTGAACGAACGTGGCGATCTGCTCATTGTGGACGGAAAGATCGCGCGCGTGGGCGGCCACATCGATCCGGGCGAGGATGCCGATGTGCTGGACTGCTCGGGCGCATTCGTCTCGCCGGGATTCATCGACGTGCATTGTCATCTGCGCGAGCCCGGGCGGGAGGATGTGGAAACAGTTGCCACCGGCGCACGTGCCGCGGCAGCGGGCGGATTCACCGCCGTGTGCGCCATGCCCAACACCGAGCCGGTCACCGACAATCAGGCGGCCGTCGGCTTCATTACGCGACAGGCGCTGCGCGCACAGGCGGCGCGCGTCTATCCGATTGGTGCCATCTCGGTGGGACAGAAGGGCGAGGCGCTGGCGGAGTTCGGCGAGATGGTGGGTGCGGGAGCGGTTGCGGTGAGCGATGACGGCAAGCCCGTGGCCAGCGCGCATCTCATGCGCACCGCCCTCGAGTATGCCCAGACCTTCGGCATTCCGGTCGTGGATCACTGCGAGGAGCCGACGCTCGCGAACGACGGCTCGATGAATGAAGGCGTCATGAGCGCGCGGCTCGGTCTGCGCGGCATTCCGTCCGAAGCCGAGGAGATCATGGTGATCCGCGACATTCTCCTCGCGCGCCGGACGGGCGGACACGTGCATCTCGCGCACATGAGCACGAAGGGAAGCGTCGAGCTCATTCGCTGGGGGAAGGAGCGCGGAATCTACGTCACCGCGGAGGTCACGCCCCACCATCTCACGCTCACCGAGGAAGCCGTCGGCGCGTGGGATACGCAGGCGAAGATGAATCCGCCGCTGCGCACGGCCGACGATGTCGCGGCGCTGCGCGAGGCGTTACGCGACGGGACGATCGACGTCGTCGCCACGGATCACGCGCCACATCACTACGACGCGAAGGAGCGCGAGTTCGCCGACGCACCGTTTGGCATTATCGGACTCGAGACCGCGCTTGCGCTCGTGGTGACCGAACTGGTGGAAACGGGAATCCTCGACTTCCCGGCGCTGGTGGATCGGATGGCGACGCGTCCGGCGCGCCTCTTCCATCTGCCAGGCGGGACGCTGCAGGAAGGCGGCGTGGCGGATGTGACCGTCTTCGATCCGAAGCGTGAATGGAAGGTGGACCCGACGCGATTCCTGTCCAAGGGGCGGAACACGCCGTTCGCCGGCCGGACGTTGCGCGGGCGGGCGCTGTACACGATCGTGGATGGGCGTGTAGTATATCGGTTGGCGGAGTGAGCGGTGGCGGAGAGCGGCTCGTCCGTGCGGCGGGAGATCGTCGCCGTGTGCAGGCGGCTGTACGAGAAGGGGCTGATCGCGGGCCCGGACGGCAACGTCTCGGTGCGACTCGGTTCCGGATCCATTCTGGTCACGCCGGCGGCAATGTCCAAGGTGGACGTGACGCCGGATGATCTGGTGGAAGTCTCGATGGACGGCGCCCGGATATCCGGTTACCGGGAGCCGTCGTCGGAAGTCCAGCTTCACGTCAGGCTGTACGCGCGTCGTCCCGATGTGCAGGCGGTGGTTCACGCGCATCCGCCGGTGGCAACGGGTTTCGCCGTCGCCGGGGAGGGATTCGAGACCGACGTCCTTCCTGAGCTGGTGTATCAGATGGGACGGGTCCCGCTTGTGCCGTATGCCACCCCCGGGACCCCAGCCGTGGCGGACGCATTCGAGCCCTTCATTGCGGGCCATGATGCGTTCCTCATGGCGAATCATGGAGCGACGACCACCGGCCCCTCGCTTCTGATCGCGCATCAACGGATGGAAAGTGTGGAGCACTCGGCGAGAATCCTGCTCACGGCACGACTTCTGGGCCGAGTCACTGAGTTGAGTACCGAACAGGTAGCCGAGCTCCTCTCGCATCGCGAGTGACGCACGGCGCTGCCCGGCACTCCCGGATTTGGCGGCTCGCGAGGGCCAGCGGAGAGACGAATGACGCAATCGACAGTGAATTCCGAACAGGTGACCGAGCTGTTCGAGGAACGGCAACGCTACGAATCGTGGCTCGCGACGCTGGAGAGTCGGCGGAGCGCTACCCCGGCGCACATCTACGAGCGGGTCCACACGGACTACTCCGCGCGACTCCGCCAGGTGGTCGAGCAGCTGGCGAGTCATCGCGTCGTGCTGCAGGAGATGGAAAGCGGGCTGCTCGGCAAGCTCTCGGCGCTCGACGTCCAGGAGGCACGGCACCGTGATGAAGCGGCGGAGACCGAGTTGCGCGCGGCGGTCGGCGAATTGAGCACCGAGCAGCATCGCGAGGTGACCGATCGCACGTCTGGAGCACTGGCCGGCATTTCACAGGAGCGCGGATCGCTCTCCGACGAGCTGAACCGGCTGCGCGCGGTGCTCGTGGCTGCGGGCGCCACGCCGCAACCGTCGGCCAACGCCTCGAGCGCGGCCGCGCCTGCCGCATCCGCCGCAACCCTGCCCCATGCGCCACCTGCCGCGCCCGTTGCCCGTCCGACGTCCGGCCCCGTCGCTGC
>JBOHTE010000690.1:0-1201 GCA_050733555.1 Gemmatimonadaceae bacterium
CATTCCCCCTTCCCACCATTCCCCATTCCCGATTGCCTATTCCCAGGGGAAGGGTGGTGGTGGCGGGAAGGTGGCGGTGCGGGGAGTGTTCCCCATTCCCTATATTTCCCCCATGCTGCGCTCTCCCTTCGATCTCCACTCCCCGTTCGCTCCCGCGGGCGATCAACCGCGGGCGATCGCGGAACTGACCGCGGGCCTGCGCCGCGGCGACCGGTTCCAGACACTCCTCGGCGTCACGGGCTCGGGGAAGACCATGTCCGTCGCCAATGTGATTCAGGCGCACGGCAGGCCGACGCTGGTGCTCTCGCACAACAAGACGCTCGCGGCGCAGCTCTACGGCGAACTCAAGGGCTTCTTCCCCGGAAATGCAGTCGAGTACTTCATCTCGTACTACGACTACTATCAGCCCGAGGCGTACGTGCCGTCCACCGACACGTACATCGAGAAGGATGCCTCGATCAACGAGGACATCGATCGCCTGCGGCTGCGCGCGACATCCAGCCTCATGGAGCGCGACGACGTCATCATCGTCGCGACCGTCTCCGCGATCTACGGCCTGGGCGATCCGGTCGAGTACCGCGAGCGCATGGTCCGGATCGAGCGCGGCGACGTCCGCAGCCGCGATGATATTCTGCGCGCGCTCGTGGACATTCAGTATTCGCGCAATGACGTGGCTTTCGAGCGGGGCACGTTTCGCGTGCGGGGCGACACGGTGGAAATCTTTCCGGCGTACGAAGAACAGGGAGTGCGCATCGAACTGTTCGGCGACGAGGTGGAACGCATCTCCAAGATCGATGCGCTCACGGGCAACACGATCGCGGCGCTGGATCGCGCGGCCATCTATCCCGCCAGGCACTTCGTCACGTCGCGTCCCACCATTGAGCGTGCGGTGGCGCTCATCCGCGCCGAGCTGGCCGAGCGGCTCGCGGTACTGCGGGGGGACGGCAAACTGCTCGAAGCGCAGCGCCTCGAGTCCCGCACGAACTTCGACATCGAGATGATGCTCGAGATCGGGACGTGTGCCGGCATCGAGAACTACTCGCGCCATCTCGCCGGACGAGAAGCCGGAGAACGGCCCGCGTGTCTCTTCGACTACTTCCCAGACGATTTGCTCGTCGTGGTCGACGAATCGCACGTCAGCCTGCCGCAGATCGGGGGGATGTTCAACGGGGATCGAGCTCGCAAGCTCACGCTCGTGGAC
>JBOHTE010000691.1:0-9214 GCA_050733555.1 Gemmatimonadaceae bacterium
GCCGTGAACGCGAGCACCACCGGATCGATTGCCACCAGGTCGAGCCGCGGCAGGTCGGTGGGCGCGAGCGCGATGAGGAGCTTGATCCCCAGCGCCGCGAGTCCGATGCCGAGCACCGCACCGGCCGCCGCGAGCATGAGACACTCGGCGAGGGTCTGTCGGATGAGCGCCATCTGGCTGCCGCCCAGCGCGGCGCGCACGGCGAGCTCGCGTTCGCGCGCGGACGCGCGCACGAGGAGCAGGTTCGCCACGTTCGCGCACGCGATGAGCAGCACGAAGAGCACCGCGCCCATGAGCGCCAGGATCGCGGGACGCACGTCGGCCACGAGATCCTTGTGCATGGGTTCGAGCCGAATGGCGAAACCGGCCGATGCCTTGATGGGAACGAGCTCCCGCAGTTGCGCCGCGACGCCATCCATCTGGGCCTGCGCCCGCGCAACCGACACGCCCGGCTTGAGCCGCCCGATCACGCGCATGAAGACGTTGATGCGCGAGGCGCTCGCGTAGTTCACGCGCAGCGCCGTATAGATGTCGGGCGTGCTCTCGATGCCCGCACTCGGCGGGAAGAGCAGCTCGAATCCGGGCGCGAGCACACCGACGATCTGCGCCTGCGCATTGCCCATGTCTACCGTGCGGCCGATCACGCTCGCATCTCCGCCGTAGCGCCGCTGCCAGAAGCCGTAGCTCAGGATCGCGATGGCCGGGAGGCGTACGGGGCGCGCGGCGGTATCCGTGGCCGCCGCGGGTCCCGCGGGGACGAAGGCTTGCGGAGCGCCATCGTCCGCGCTGAAGTCGCGGCCCAGCGCGATGTGCGCGCCGAGGAGCGAGAAGAGATTCGTCGTGGCGCCGGCGACGCTGACGCGCACAGGACGGCCATCGGTTCCAACAATGGAGGCATTGCCGGTCGTGACGGCGGCGAGCCCGGTGAACAGGGTGCCGCCGCGTTGCATGTCGGGGAAGTCGCCCGGCGCGACGGGGAAGTCCGTGACGTTCCGCGCGCGCATGTCGGTCCAGACGAAGACGAGCTGATTCGCGTTGGCATAGGGCAATGGCCGCAGCAGCGCCGCGTTCACGACGCTGAAGATCGCCGTACTCGCGCCAATGCCGAGGGCGAGCGTGAGGATGGCGGTGGCCGTGAAACCGGGGTTCTTGCGGAGCGTGCGCCACGCATACCCGAAATCCCTCGTCAACGCGCCCATGGTGTTCTCCTGGCTCTGCGGGGACGTACAGCCCGATACCAGCGTTGGATGGGGGAATGTGGAGATTGGTTGCCGGAGCGGAAAGGGCGCGGCCATTCCCCCACGGCCCGTTCGGCCGCATTCTTCACTGTCTCATGAAACAACTCGCACCGTTCGCCGAGGCTCTCGCGGACCGGTATCGCATAGAACGCGAAATCGGCGCCGGCGGAATGGCCACGGTGTACCTGGCGCATGATGTGCGGCACGGTCGCAAGGTGGCGCTCAAGGTCCTGCGACCGGAGCTGGCGCTCGCGCTGGGACCCGAGCGTTTCCTGGCCGAGGTCCGGCTCACGGCGCGGCTGCAGCATCCGCATCTCGTGCCGCTCTTCGACAGTGGTGTGGCGGAGGGGTACTTCTTCTACGTCATGCCGTTCGTCGAGGGCGAAACGCTCCACGATCGCCTCGCGCGCGAGCGCCAGCTTCCGCTCGACGAAACGCTTCGCATCAGTCGTGAAGTTGGCGGCGCGCTGCAATACGCGCACGATCTGGGTGTCGTGCATCGCGATGTCAAGCCGGCGAACATTCTGCTGACCGGCGGCCACGCACTCATCGCCGACTTCGGGGTGGCGCGGGCGGTGCGCGCGGCCACGAGCGACCGTCTCACGGAGTCGGGCATGGTCGTCGGGACGCCCAGCTACATGAGTCCGGAGCAGGCAATGGCCGAGGCGGACATTGGCGCCCGCAGCGATCAGTACAGCCTGGCGTGCGTGATCTACGAGATGCTGGCCGGTGAACCGCCCTTTACGGGACCCACGGCACAGGTCATCCTCGTCCGACGGCTCACGGCGCCGGTGCCCTCATTGCGCGTGATACGCGAGGGCGTTCCCGAAGCGGTGGAACGCGCGCTGGAACGCGCGCTCGCCCGGGCACCGGCGGACCGCTTTCCCGGCGTGAAGGAGCTCGTGGACGCCCTCGTCACGCCGGTGCAACCCGCGCCGCGGCTGCGCTCCATTGCCGTGCTGCCGTTCGTCAATCTGAGCGCGGCGCCGGAGAACGAGTACTTCGCCGACGGCATTACCGAGGATGTCATCGCGCAGCTCGCCAAGGTCCGCACGCTGGACGTCATTTCGCGGACATCGGTCGTGCGCTTCAAGGGACACACGCAGGGGATCAGGGACGTTGCCGCGCAACTGCAGGTGGCCACGATTCTCGAAGGCAGCGTGCGGCGCGCGGGAGATCGCGTGCGGATCGTGGCCCAGCTCATCGATGCGACAACCGACCAGCATCTCTGGGCCGAGACGTACGACAGGGATCTCACCGACATCTTCGCGATCCAGCTGGATGTGGCGCTCAACATCGCCGCCGCGTTGCGCGCCGAGCTGTCGCCCGACGAAACGGCACGCATCGGGCGCGAGCCGACGAACGATCTGCGCGCGTACCAGCTCTACCTGCAGGGGCGGCGTTCGTTCAGCACCTTCAGTGAATCGGGGCTGCGTCGCGCGATCACGAACTTCGAAGCCGCCGTGGCGCGCGATCCGCAGTACGCGATGGCGTGCGTGGGCGTAGCCATGGCGCTCACCGAGCTCGGGGAAAGCGGTGCGATTGTTCCCGAGCAGGCGTATCCGCGGGCACGAGCGGCCGTCGCGCGTGCGCTCGCGCTCGACCCGGAGCTGGGCGACGCGCACACCACGGCGGGCTATCTCAAATACGTTTACGAATTCGACTGGGACGGCGCGGAGAAGGAGTTCAAGCGTGCGCTCGAGTTGAATCCCGGGAGCGCGGACGCATACGACTTTTACGGGCGCCTCTGTGGCGCGATCGGGCGGCATGATGAAGCGATCGCGCTGCTGGAGCGCGCGCAGCAGCTCGATCCGCTCGTGCATCGCGTGGACGTCGCCACGGCGTATCTGCGGGCGGGGCGGTACGACGCCGCCCTGGAGGCCGCGCACCGCGCGGTCCTGGTCGATGCCGGCGACCCGCGCGGCCACTTCACGCTCGGCTGGGCGCTCATCGGCACGGGAAGCGTTGACGCGGGGCTGGCGGAGATGGAGCGCGCGGTTGCGCTGGCTCCGGGCGACACGCTATGGCTTGGTCAGATCGGACAGGCGTACGCGCAGGCAGGGAAGCGCGATCAGGCGCTGCGCGTGCTGCATGACCTCGAAGCACTGTCGCGGACCCGGTACGTCGCGCCGTACCATCTGGCGTACGTGTATACGGGTCTCGGCGAGCAGGATCGGGCCATGGATCATCTGGAGCAGGCGTACGAACGGCGCTCGGGCGCGGTGTACGGTATTGGCGGGTCGTTCCTGTTCGCGCCGCTGCGCGCCAACCCGCGGTTCACGGCGCTGTTGCGGAAGATGCATCTCGCATGAACAGCGAACGCGCCGTGGCGCATGCGCCGCGCACCATTCTCATCTCGGGCGCGGGCATTGCCGGTCCGACGCTGGCGTTCTGTCTGCAGCGTGCCGGATTCGTTCCCACACTCGTCGAGCGCGCGCCCGCGCCGAGGCCGGGCGGATACATGATTGATTTCTGGGGTGTGGGATACGACGTGGCCGAGCGCATGGGGCTGCTGCCTGTGCTCGAGCAGGATGGCTATCGTATCCAGGAAATCAGGCTGGTGAACGCGAGCGGCCGGCGCGTCGCGGGATTCGATGCGCGCGTGTTCCGCTCCGCCAGCAACAACCGGTTCCTGAGTATCCCGCGCGGCGATCTCGCGCACCGCATCTACGAGCTGGTGGCCGGTGGGGTGGAGACACTCTTCTCAGAGAGCATCACGGCGCTGGAGGAGACGCCGGATGGGGTGATCGTCCGATTCGAGCATGTATCGCCGCGGCAGTTCGATCTGGTGGTTGGCGCCGATGGACTGCATTCCACCGTGCGCGAGTTCGTATTTGGCGCGAGTGGTGCGAGTGGTGCGAGTGGTGCGAGTGGTAAGGGCAGTGAGGGCGCACCAGTCGAGCGATTTCTGGGTTACTACACGGCTGCCTTCACCGCACACGATTATCCGCAGCGCGACGCGGATGTCTACGTGAGCTACACGGTGCCCGGGCGACAGGTGGCGCGCTACGCGCTCCGCGATGGACGCACAGCGTTTTTTCTGGTGTTCGCGAGCCAGCGGATGCCGGAACTCGAGGATCACGATGTGGCGGCGCGGCAGGCACAGTTGCGCCGGGTGTACGCGGGCGCGGGCTGGGAGTGCGACGCGATCCTGGATGCGATGGGGCGCTCGGGCGACTTCTACTTCGACGCCGTCTCACAGGTGCGCATGGCAAACTGGTCGCGTGGCCGGATCGCGCTGGTGGGCGACGCCGCATACTGTCCGTCGCTGCTCGCGGGCCAGGGTTCGGCGTTCGCAATGGCCGGTGCCTATCTGCTCGCTCACGCCCTGGCTGGCGAGCCGGCTGATCACGAGGCGGCGTTCGCGGAGTATCAGGGGCGGTTCAAGCCCTTTGTGGATGCCAAGCAGCGCGCGGCGGTCCGCTTTGGCGGCTGGTTCGCGCCGCGAAGCGAAGTTGGAGTCTGGCTACGCAACATCGCGACAAACCTGGCGGGGCTACCAGTGGTGAGCGACTGGGTGGTGGGCCGCTCGTTTGGCGACCGGCTCGAACTGCCAGTTGATGCAGGGAGGTGGACCCAGTCGGGCGTGACGGCACAACCGAGGTCCTGACGGAGGAGATGACGCATGAGCACGTACGAAACGATAGTCACCTGGACGCGCGACGGCGCGGCGTTTACGGACAACCGTTACAGCCGCGGTCACCGCTGGCTGTTCGACGGCGGGATCGAGGTGCCGGCGTCCTCATCCGCGAACGTCGTTCCGTGCCCGCTCGGAGAAAACGGATGTGCGGTGTGAACCGGCAGGCGTCGTGGTCGTGCCGTTTCCGAAGCATGGACACGCGAGCGTGGATCGTGATGGGAACCTGACGGATCGCCACAGCGTCGGGTCGCCTCGCCTATGACATTCCCGGTGGCCGCCAGTCCGGATCCTGCGGCCTCGCTCCGACCATGAAGCCCACCATGGCGCCGCGCGCGAGGTCGAGTGCGCGGCGGCGGCGCGCACTCGCGCTCTGCCGGCGCGCGGTTCCGCGAGGCACACCGTCCAGCGCGTCGGCAATCGAGAGCGTGGCCAGCCCGTGCGCCTGTGCCCACATCTGCGCCGCGATGCGGTCGGAGCGCGTTCCCCCGATCACGTTCTCACGCTGCGCGTCACGCACCGCGTCAGCGAACAGCTGCAAGACCTCCGCGTGCCGCGCCGGGATGGGTGAAACGCCCTCGCCCGGCGGGAGCGGCGACGTGCCGTACATGAAACGGAAGCGCGAGGGGTTGTCCACCGCATAGCGCACGTATTCCACGCCAACCGTCACGATGCGGAAGAACGCCGCCATGCGTCCCGTGAACGGGTGGATGGTCACCGGCTCCCGAATGGCGGTGAGCAGGAGCGCGAATCCCTCGTCGGCTACGGCGAGCACCAGCGCCTCCTTGCTCGCGAAGTGGTGATACGCGGCGGCATGCGTCACGCCCACGGCGCGCGCCACCTCGCGCAGGCTGATGCCCAGCGGGCCGTGTTCGGGCTCGAGCGCCAGCGCCGCTTCGACGAAGGCGTCGCGGAGATTGCCGTGGTGGTATGGGTGGTCGCTCAGCGTGGTCCCCTTGCGCGGGTTCACGGGTCAATCTAGTCTTACCAGTGGTAAGTTACCATTGGTAAGATCACGCGACCGATCACCGGACCCGCACACCCAGACCCGGACCCATGCCCATCCAGGACATCCCGCTCACGCTCGCCGCGGGCGGCTACGCCATTCCCGCCATGCTCTCGCTGCCCGGCGCGCTCCCGCCCCACGGCGCCGTGCTGCTCGTGCCCGGCTCGCTCTACTCCGACGTCAACGGCGACTTCCCGGCCTGGAACGTCTTTCCGCACGTCTACGCCCACCTGGCGCGCCAGATGGCCGAGCGTGGGCTCGCCGTCTATCGCTTCGCCAAGCTCGGACCGGGCACAGGGAGTGAAATCATCGACCCCGCCGCCGCAGCGAACATCCGTACGTGGGCCGGCCGCGTGACGATTGCCCGCGACGCGCTCGCGGCATTCCGGGCCGCGCTCGCCGAGCGCGACATCACGGTGCCGAGACTGGTGCTCGCCGGCCACAGCGAGGGCGCCGTGGTGGTATCCGTGATGACGCGCGATGGCGTCGCGACCGATGGCGTCGTGCTGCTTGCCGCGCCGTCCGTGGGTATACTCGGCGTGATGCGCGAACAGGTGCCGGCCATGCGTCCGCCGGACGATCGCGAGGCAATTCTGGTGGACCTCGACCGCGTGATCGGCGCCATCCGCGGCGGAGAGCCCATCCCTGAAGAGCTGCGCAATCGTGAAGGCATTGGCGGCCTCGCGATGATGCCGCCGGATGGCCTTCGTTACATGCGCGAGTGCGATGCCACCGATCCCGCGGTCGCGATTGCGCAGTACGGCGGTCCGGTGCTCATCGTGCACGGCGGGCGCGACCCCAACCTGGGCACGCATCACGCCGAGCGATTGCGCGAGGCGCGGGGATCACGTCCAACAACCGTGACGATATTTGCTGAGCTGCAGCACATGCTGAAGGTGCTGCCGGCGGGCGTTACCGGGCAGGACGCATTCGCGCTGCAGGGGGAAACCGATCCGCGGGTGGCTGATGCGGTCGCGGCTTGGGTGTGCCGCCTGCCGGCGATGTAAACGGGTCGGTCGCCGGAGCGTACGGCCGGGCGGGCGCATCATGCGTAACCATCCGTAACCATCCCCGATGCCGTACTGGAGCCGGTGCTCAGCGTTTACCGCGGCTGAGTCCACCCAGATGCCCAGATCCTGGGTGCCACGTGGCACGCCATGCACCGCCATGGCATGGGCGCCGACAATGAGGAATCGGGCTTCCGCATTGCTCAGAGCAAGAAGAAAGTCGGACCAGTCTTCGGTCATGTTCCGAACCAGAGATTACGATGACCGGATGACCCGCACCGGCAACTGCGAGCGAGGATATGAGGGCAGCGGCCATCCGCTCAGCACCCACATCCGCTCCGACAGCACGACCAGCATCCCGAGACGCTCCCCGGCGGTGGACGTCGCGCTCAGGTCATTGCCGGGGTCCCGGCCCAGCCGGTAGATCCGGACGGGCCAGCGTTGGCGGTCGCTCGATGCGCGGTTCGATCGCGAAGGGACGTCGGTCATCGCTCGCGAATATACGGCGCTGGCTGCTCTGCAGGCAGCAGACTCCCCCTGCACAAACCGGCCGAGTGGCGGGATGCTTCGCGCCATCATGCATTCATGTAACTTCCATGGACGCACACAGAAACCACCAGCCATGCCGCCCATGCTTGCCGTCGGGAAACCAGCTCCCGCATTCACGCTCGATACCGACACTGGAGAGCGTCTCTCGCTGCGGGATCTCAAGGGGAAACCGGTCGTCCTCTACTTCTACCCCAAGGACGACACCAGCGGCTGCACCGCGGAAGCCTGCGAGTTCCGCGACGCGTTTCCGCGATTCGACAAATCAAACGCCGTGATTCTTGGGGTCTCTCCCGATCCCGTGAAGAGCCACCAGAAGTTCAAGGCGAAGTTCGAGCTGCCCTTCACGCTGCTGGCCGACACCGATCATGCGGTGGCGGAGCAGTACGGCGTGTGGAAGGAGAAGTCGATGTATGGGCGCAAATACATGGGCGTCGAGCGCACGACGTTCATCATTGATGGGGCGGGGAAGCTCGCGAAGATCTTTGAGAAGGTGAAACCGCAGGGGCATGCGGCGGAGGTGGAGGCGGCGCTCGCGACGCTTGCTGCGGCGGGCGCACGGCCGGGCTGACGCCGCGCTCCCGACCAACTGCATTGGCACGAACTCTCGTGGCGCGATCGCGTGTCCTCCGGTGCTGGCACTGGTGCGCAGTGCTGGCTGTTCCCATGGCGTGCGGTGCGCCGGCCGGCGCGCGTGGGCCCGCGCGCACAGCGCCGGAGACTGGCCCCGCACCCGGTGCCGCTGCCACTGGCCAGTGCATGATCGCGCCGGCGCCCGCGCGTGGCACCGCATCGACTGGCGCGCCGGCAGTCACGCGCGACACGGCGACGATGATCAGCGAGTCGCGCGACTCGCTGGTCATCGTGATCACCGGGCCTGCTGCGCGTGCGCCCGCGCCAGGGGAAGAGGACGTGGGCGCACCCCTGCTGTTCGTGTCGCTCGCGACGCTTCCGCCGTCGCCCGACTGTGGCGTCGTACGCACCGTCGCCGTCGCACGTTTCTGGCGCGCGGATTCGGCAGATGTCAGTTGGCGAATCGGTGCCCCGGGGTACGCGCTGTCCGCGACACGTCCGCATGTGTTGCGTCTGGCACCGCTGCAGGGCAGCGTGGCGCCGGCGCTCATTGTTCGGGCGATCGCACCGCCGCTCGCGCGGGATGCGCTGGACGCCGGCGCCACCGTGCTCGTGACCGGCGATCCTGATGCGGTGGCCTACGCGCGTTCGCGCTCCGATCTCGAATCCGTGGCGCTCCCCTGGGATCGCAGCTGGGTGCTCGTTGTGCCCTCCGCATCGACTCCACATCCCACGCCAGGCGCCAACTCCGCGGCCGACAGTCTGCGCAGCGCGCTTGCCGCCGGCGCCGTGCGCGAAGATGCGCGCGCGTCGGATGGCGACCATTGGTGGAATGGCGCGCCGCTCTCCTGCGTCTCCGGCCTGACGTCGCTCGCCGACAGCGGCGTGGCGTCAGCCTCGACCGCTGATCGCATTGCGTACCGCGAGGGCGACACCGTCGCGCGCGAACTGGCCGAGCGACTCGTGGCGCTCGCTGCCGTGCACTCGCCGGCGCTCGCCGCGCTGGCGCCCTCGCTTGTCGGCCGGGGCCGGCTCCGCGCCGCTGGTCTCGCGCGCGATGCCTTCGCGCAGGCGATGGCAACGGGCCGAGACGCCGGGTACATCCTGCCGCTACCCATGCGCGCGCCGGCGGCCTGCGAGGGTGACGGTTGACCGTCCGCCGCTTCGACTGCGCGCGATGCCGTCGCAGGGTCGCGGCCGGTCATTC
>JBOHTE010000692.1:0-7285 GCA_050733555.1 Gemmatimonadaceae bacterium
TACGTGGCCACGCGGGCATTCGATCACGGGGCAGCCTCCGGCGTGGCCGCGACAGCGCCGGCCACCTCGGCGGCGACGGGGCCCGCGCGGCTCGCCAGCGCGCGCGGCGCGCCGGCCATCAGGCAGATGCGGCCGGAGCAGGTGTACGACCGCGAGATCGGCGCGCTCGCGGCGATCCTGCAGCAGCGTCGCGCCCAGCTCGATACGAGCACGGTGCGCGTGATCGAGCACAATCTCCAGATCATCGACGCGGCCATCGCGCAGAGCCGCGCCGCGCTGGCGAAGGACCCCGGCAGTGGATTCCTGAACGATCAACTGAACAGCGCGCTGGATCAGAAAGTGGAGTTGCTGCGAACCGTGGCACTCCTGCCGGCGCATACCTGAGGATGCAATCCATGCGACGCAGCTGGCTCGTGGGGACGGCGGGAATGCTGATGATGGCGGCTCCGCTGCTCGCCCAGAAGGAAGGGGATTCCCAGTCGCGGCTCGACACGACCGTCGCGCTCGCCGCCAACGGTACCGTACAGCTCTCGCTCGTCTCGGGCGACATCATCGTCACGAGCTGGGCGCGCAACGAGGTGAAGATTCACGCCACGAGCGAGCGTGGCACGCTGCAGTTCGACGCCAGTTCGTCACGCGTCCAGCTCCGCGTGGAGTCGCAGCACGACGAGATGGGTGACACACGCTACGAGGTGACCATTCCGGCCGGCGCGCGGCTCAGCGCCAGCAGCGTGTCCGGCGACGTGCGCTCGCAGGGCGGGAGCGACGTGGAACTGCATTCGGTCAGTGGCGACGTCAGCGCGGAGAACATCTCGGGACACGCCGACGTCGAGAGCGTCTCGGGCGGCGTGACGGTCACGAAGGTGGGCGGTGGCGCGAAGGTCTCGTCGGTGAGCGGCGACGTGCGGCTCACGGACATCATCGGCGATCTGTCCACCCAGACGGTGAGCGGCGAGATCCAGCTCGATGGCGTGAAGTCGTCCTACGTGCACACGCAGACGGTGAGCGGCGACACCCGCTTTCGCGGCTCGCTCGCCGCACAGGGACGCTACGAGTTTCGCTCGCATTCCGGTGATGTGGACCTCACCGTGCCTCCCGCCGGCGCCAACATGAACGTCCAGACGTTCAGTGGCGACGTCGAGAGCGCGTACGCCATGACGCTCAGGCCCGGCACATCGGAGGGCCAGCGCAACATGCAGTTCACGATCAACGGAGGCGGCGCGCAGGTGAGCATTACGACCTTCAGCGGAGATGTCACCATCAATCGCGCCTCGGGCGCCAACCGGGAGAACTGATCCATGCTCCGTACGCTTTTCGCCGCGCTGACCGCGGCGGCCATCGCCGTGCCCCTGGCCGGCCAGCAGGCGACTACGTCATCCGGCAACACGTTCGACTGGAGCGGGGACATCCCGGCCGGGAGCTGGATCCGCGTGCGCGATCTCAATGGCGGTATTTCCGTGGAGCCGGGCACCGGCAACACGGTGCAGGTGCACGGCGAGAAGCAGTGGCGGCGGGGTGATCCCTCGCACGTGCGATTCGAGGTCTACAAGGGCAGCGATGGCGTGACCGTCTGCGCGCTCTGGAACGAGGACGACACGTGCGATGCGAGCGGCATGCACTCGCACGGCAATCATCACTCGCGCGACGGCGACGACGTGTCCGTCCATTTCACGGTGCACCTTCCGGCGGGCGTGAAGGTGGACGTGGAAACGGTGAACGGCAGTCTCGACGTGCAGGGCGCCAGAGCGCAAGTCGTCGCGACGACGGTGAATGGACGCATCGACGCCGCAACGACGCAGGGGCCGGTCCGCGCAGAGACCGTGAACGGCTCGATCAACGTCCGCATGGATTCGCTGGCTGGCACCGGCGACCTCGACTATTCCACGGTGAACGGATCCGTGACCGCCGCGCTTCCGGCCACGCTCAACGCGGAGCTGGAAATGGAGACGGTGAACGGATCGATCAGCAGCGATTTCCCGCTCACGGTTTCGGGAAAGCTGAGTCCGCGTCACATCCATGCTACCATTGGCTCTGGCGGCCGGGAGCTCAATCTGCACACCGTCAACGGGAGCGTCGAGCTGCGGAAACTTGATTGACGCGATGCACGTACTTGCTGGTAGCTTGTAGCTGGTAGCTCGTAACTGGACTCCCCACACCCTTCCAGCTACCAGCAACCAGCTACCGTCTCCAAACCAGCTACCCGCAACCACCCATGCCCCGTCTCGTTGCTCCGATCGTTACCGCCGCCCTCCTCGCGCTCACCGCGTGCGGGCGCGAGCACGTGGAAGCCAACGCCTTCGCCTGGAATGGCACCGTGCCGGCGGGCGGCTGGTTGCATCTGCGCAATCTGCAGGGACGAATCACCGTGGACTCCAGCCCCTCCGCCGACGTCATGGTCACGGCCACTCTGCACTGGCATGGCAACCGGGGTGATGTCAGCTTCGAGCGGCGCGCCCTTGGCAACGACATGCTCATCTGCAGCATGTACGGCAAGGGCGGCGTGTGCGACACGAGCGGCTACGCGGCGACTCCCCACAGGCATGGCGTCAACATCGTCGGCCTGCACCTCAGTGGCGGCAATGCCCGCGTGGATTACCTCGTGCGCGTTCCACCGGGGGTGAAAGTGGACGTCAGTACGGTTCAGGGAGCCGTGCTCGTGAGTGGCGCCACGAGCGCGGTGACGGCCCACACCGTGGATGGGTCAGTGGGCGTGCAGACCGCCTCGGGACCCGTTGACCTGCACACGGTGAATGGCAGCGTGAAGGCCAGCGTGGCTGCGGTCTCGAATCCGGACGACATCAGGATCGAGACGGTCAACGGCTCCGTGCGCGCCCAATTGCCGGCGACGCTGCAGGGCGCGTTCGACCTGGAAACCGTGAATGGCAGCATCCGGAGCGACTTCCCGCTGGCCTCGAGCGGCTCCGAGCACCATCACCTCACGGGGACGATCGGAACCGGTGGCGGCGGCGTGAACGTGAAGACCGTGAACGGAAGCGTCACCCTCACCAAGGGCACCTGACCGGCGCAGCTGCCGGCTCGCCGTTCAACAGGCCGGACTGACGGTCCCGTTCGACCGCACCTGCTCCAGCACGCGCGCCAACTCGCTGCTCACTGGGCGAAAGTCCCGCCGCGGCTCGAAGTACTGCGGCAGCAGTTCGGCGTGATCGATCCGCGTGAGATCGAAGTGTTTCCAGCCGTACGCTTCGTGCGTACCGTCGCCGTGTCCATCCCCGTCACCGTGCACCTGATAGGCCTCGAGCATTTCGGTGCCGTCCGCGCGGCGCACGATCGCATGCGGCTGGACGATGCAGGGTCCCCCGCCCCCGTAAATAATCTGCAGAACCCGCCGCTCTTCCAACGCCCGCACGATCAACTCCCGACTCATAACGCCTCCGGAGGGTTCCACATGTTCGCCGCAGCGACTGGCCACCTCCAGAACATTAGGAAAATTTGTGTCGCGGCGAAAGGTGGACACGCCGGCTGGCGGTTTCCGTCGCCCGCCCCCGATCCCGGCTAGATTGACCGACGTGCACCTTCCCCGCGCCTGCACCAGTGCCGCCGTTCTACTCCTGCTCGCTCCGCTCAGCGGACTGGCACAGGACACCGCACGAACTGATTCCCTCCTGCCCGACAGCACGACCGTTGCCCTCCACGTTCCCGGCACGGCCCGCACCACACGCACGTTCTACGCCCATTTCGCGCTCGGCTTCGTCTCGAGCATTCTGGCGCACGAGACGGGCCACGTCATTGCGTCCTACGCGGTGGGCGGCCACCCGAGCTTCGGCTTCGACCGCGGTCGGCCCACGATCTATTCCGGACTCGACGCCACCCTCGAGCCCCACAAGCAGTTCATCTTCTCCGCCGCCGGCCTCACGGTGCAGATGCTTCTGGATGAAGCGTTCCTCGACATCCCCCACGAGCGGAGCGGCGGCTTCGAGCGTGGTATCCTGACCGGCGGCATCGCCACCGTGGTGTTCTACACGACGCTGGGCCGGAACGACCGCGTGAGCGACGTCAACTTCATGGCGGAGACCTCATCGCTGTCCAAAGATCAGGTCTCGCTGATTTTCGGCAGCATCGTCCTATTGCACGCGGTGCGAATTCATTTCAAGGGACGCTACGCCCACTTCTTCAGCGCTCCGGCGCCGGACGGGGGCATGCAGGTGGGACTGGCGCTGGACAACCGGTAGCGAGAATGGCACCCCGGGCCCACGGGGGACCGGCGCATCGCTCGCGAGGAATGACGGCCCGCTAGGGCGTCACTTCCACCGCGACCCCATCCGGAAATCGCGCCAGCTCGGTCGCGGGAATCCGCGCCAGCAGTGTATCGGCGTGCTGGATGAATTCCGCCCCGCGATTGAACGCGATGATGAGACCGTGTCGCGCGCGCACCGTGTCCACGAAGGCATGGACCGTCGCGGAGTCGAGGTCGTCCGGGAGCGATCGTGCCATGCGCCCGGCCTGGAAGTAGAGCGCCGTCGGAACATTCGTGAACACCGGACGGCCGTTGCCGTGCGTGCGCACCCATTCGATCAGCGACGAGCCGAACCAGCTCTCATCCGCGTAATCGTTCCCCGTCTCCAGGGCGTACTGCACGCTGTCGAGCGTGACGAGCAGCGAGCCGGCGCCCCAGGCCAGCAGCAGGAGACACGCGCCGAGTCGCCACACGCGACGGCGCGCCGGCCACCAGAGCGCCAGGGCCACGACGAGCGCGATCTCCACGATCAGGATGAGCGGCGCGAGCAGCCGTTCGTCGAGCGGAATGCCCGGATCGGCCACGACGCGGGACAGCACGACGACGCCCGAGTACATCACCGCCATCACGGCCAGTGCAGCGAGCAGCCGGGCGGCATTCGGGCCGGCCTCGTTCACACGGCGACGCGCGGCGAACGCGAAGAGCCAGATCAGGAGCGCCGCGACGAGAATGGCGGCGGCGCTTCGCATCCATCCGTCCAGCGACGGCGCCAGCCAGCCCGCCACCGTCCCGGCGCCCTCGCGAATCGTCGGCCCCAGTTGGCCGTACAGGCTGAACTGCCGGATCGTCTCGTCGTGATTCTCGTGCGCGGTACGCGCAGCCCACGCGACGAGCGCCAGCACGCCGGGCAGCACGGCCACGAACGCATCGCGGATCCGCCGGCGCGGTTCGCCACGACGCAGCAGCCACCAGAGCCCAATGGCGCCAATGGCGCACACGCCCGCGTAGCGCACCAGTGCGGCCGCGGCCGCCGCGATACCGGCACGCAACGGTTTCCCGGGCGCGCGCACCATGAGCGCCAGTGTGATCGCGAGCAGTGCCAGAAAGAGCGGCTCGCTCAACACGCTCTCGTGGACGTCCACGAGTGCCGGCGTCACCATGAGAACGACCGCAACCAGAATGCCCGCGCCCGTCCCCACGATCTCGCCCACGAGCCATGCCACCAGCGCTATCGTCGCGAACGCCGCCGCGGCATCCACCAGGCGCGCGCTCTGCACGCCCGGCATCCCCAGCGCGACCGGTAGCGCGATCGCCGCCGGATACCCCGGCGGAAAATGCGCCAGCGCCATCGTGCTGTCCGTATTGTCCCACCCATCGTCCGGCACGAGAAACGATCCGGCATGCGCGGCTGACCATGCCGCGCTCACGTACGACACGGCGTCTGGATCGAGGCCTGGACCGGGCGGGTCCGTGATGACTAGCACGAGGAAAAACGCGATCGCGCCCAGCGCGGTCGCGATGGGAATACGGAAGGTGGGCATCGGTGCCTGGGGTGCGCTCTGGTCAGCGCGGCGAAGTATAGCCCTGAATTCCACTCCTGACATGACTGCGTCCGGACACCCACACTTGCCAGAATCGCCAGACTACCACATTATAAATTGCTCACGATAGGGTGTGCCCCCGGCACTGGCAGACATGCTCAGGATCAGAACGCTCGGCGGCCTCTCCATTGAGGGCCCGGCGAGGCCCTTAACCGCGGAGCCGCGTTGCCTGGCGCTTCTGGCACGCCTGGCTGCTGCGCGCGACGACGGCATCCGGCGAGAGGACGCGGTCACGCTCCTCTGGCCTGCGCAGCCGCCACCGAACGCGCTCGATGACGTGCTCGGCGCGATTCGCGTTGGCATCCATCCCCGAGCTGTCACGGCCGACAGCGCGCGTCTGCGCCTCAGCAGCGATGTCATTGCATCGGATTTCTCCGATTTCCAGCGTGCTGTGGACCAGGGCGATCTGGAGCTCGCGGAAGAACTCTATCAGGGGCCGTTCCTGAATGGGTTCCGGCTTCCCGATGCACCCGCGTTCGAGCGCTGGGTCATGCATCAACGCGAACGCCTCGATCACCACTTCGGTGAAATAACCGTCGCTGACGACACGGGGCCCGATGCTCCGGACGCGCATCCGCCGGCCACCTCCGCCGCGCCGGTGCGGCGGCGCAGCGCCGGCACCTGCGAACAGGGCGCCGTGATCGCGGCGCAGTACGTCATTGAGCGTGAGCTGGGCCATGGCGGATCGGCCACCGTGTACCTCGCGCACGACCTCAAGCACGACCGCGACGTCGCGCTCAAGTTCGTGCGCGCGCGCGTGGCCGACGCCATGACGGTGGACCGCTTCCAGCAGGAGATCGCGGTGCTCGCCCGACTCCAGCATCCGCACATCATGCCGCTCTACGATTCGGGAGAAGCGGGCGGCTCCCTGTACTACGTGATGCCGTACGTGAAGGGCGAGACGCTGCGCGAACGGCTGCTGCGTGAAGGACAGCTCTCCGTGGACGACGCACTCCAGATCGCGAGCGATGTGGCCGAGGCGCTGACGTATGCGCATGCGCACCACGTGATCCATCGCGACGTCAAACCGGAGAACATCATCCTTGTCGGCGACCACGCCATGGTGGCCGACTTCGGCATTGCCCGCGCGGTGCGCGAGGTCGCCCAGGCTCGCATCACGAGTGCAGGATTCGTGGTGGGCACGCTGGCGTACATGAGTCCCGAGCAGGCCACGGGCGATCCGGTCGACGGCCGTTCGGACCTCTACAGTCTGGCCTGCGTGCTGTATGAAATGCTCTCGGGGGCTCCGCCCTTTGCCGGAGGCAGCGGTCAGGCCGTGCTCGCCCGGCGCCTCACCGAGGTGGCGCGCCCACTGCGTGAGACAGTCGCCATGGTCCCGGTGGATGTTGAACTCGCCGTCGCCCGGGCGCTGGCATGCAATCCGGCCCAGCGGTTCCAGAGCGTAGCGGATTTCGCCGCGGCCGTTGCGCCGGCGCAAACCGGACCGGTGGCGATCGTACGGCCATCACGGGTTGCCAGGGCTGTGCCG
>JBOHTE010000693.1:0-5315 GCA_050733555.1 Gemmatimonadaceae bacterium
CCTGACCGCCAGGCGTTCGTTGCGGCGGAGCCGCCAACGGGGCGCGTGATCGTCATCGCGCCTACCCGGGCGGCGTGTGAGACGATCGAGCTCGCCATGGGGCTGCGCCTCGACACGCTGCTCGAGCGCATGCATGGCGCCGAGGTCCGCGAGCTCGCCGCGGCGGGGAAGGGGTTCGGCATCGTCGCGGGCACCGGGACCGGCAAGACACTCGCCATCCGTCCCATTGCCGAAGTCATCCTGCGCGGGGCGGAGCTCAAGGTCGGCGTCGTCAATCGCGAGCGCGAGGCCACACCCGAAACGCCCTCGTGGAACGTCGTCATCGTCACCACGGGAATCGCGCGACGCTGGTTCCAGGACGGCGACATCCTGCCGCACGACACGCTCGTGGTGGACGAGATCCATCAGACGTCCGCCGAGCTGGAGCTCTGTCTTGCCCTCGGCAAGCGGGTGGGATGCCGCTTCATCTGGCTTTCCGCCACCGTGGACCCGTCATTCTATGCGCGCTACCTCGGTTCGGCGGCCGTGCTGGAAACGTCGTCGTTCGATCCCTCGAAGGCAGCGAAGGTCACGGTGCTGAACCGGCGTCCCATGGAGTTTCTCGACGAGCGATTTCTCCAGCGCGTCCAGCGCGAGCGGCGTGGCGTGGGCGTCTTTCTACCCACGCGCGCGGGCGTGGAGGAAGTCGCCGACTACGTAGCACGCCGTCACGCGCGCATCGAGGCAGCGTTCTATCACGGTGGGGAGCCGATCCGGGTGATCCGTCCCTTTCTCGAAGGCACGGTGGACAAGCCCTACGTGTTGTCCATGACGGCGGCGGGACAGAGCGCGCTCAACGTACGCGACCTGGACACGGTCGTGATCGATGACACGCGCTTCACCAACATCATCGATGGCGGACGCAACGTGCTCACGCGGCTGCACCTCGGCGCCAACGAGATTCTGCAGATGGCGGGGCGCGTGCACGGGCGCGTCGAAAATGGGCGCGTGTTCATTCTGAGTGACCGGGACATTCACTTCGCCGCACTGCGGCCCACCGAGCCGGAGTTCCAGCTCGCGGGCGACTCCGAGCGCGTGGCGCTCACCTGCGCGGACCTCGGCGTGCGCGCGGACGAGTTGGATCTGCCGGTGCCGCTGGACCGCGCGGCCTACCGGCAGGCGCTCGCACTGCTCGAACGGCGCGGCATCGTGGAGAGCGGACGGCTCTCCCGCTATGGCAAGGCGGTGGAAGCGCTGCCCGTGGAGCGCGCCTGGGCGGAGCTGCTCGTGCACGCGGACGACGATCTCGTGCCGTTCATCGCCATCATGGCGTCCATTGAATCCCTGCACCGGATGACGCGCGAGGAGCGCGATCTGGATGGCGTGATCGTGCCGGGGAGCGATCACCTCACGGCGTACAATCTCTACGCGGACGCCTTTCGCGAGCATGGTTACGTTGGCGAGGTGTATGGTCTGCCGCGCCATCTCTTCGACGAGACCACTGACGAGTGGGCCGAGCGTCGCGGTGTGCTGGTGAAGGCGCTGGAGGATGCGGCGCTGGGCATGGCCAGCATCTACCGTTCGCTGGAGCTGCGGCTGCCGGATCGGCTCACGATTGCGGGGCAGTCGGTGGAGCGCCGTTTCGCCGACGTGCTCGCGCGCATCATGCCGTTCGATCTCGTGATCGAAGAGCGTACGGCGAGCGGCGACGAGGCGCGCGTGTCCAAGACCAGTGTGTGCGGCAGTTGGGGCGCGATCGCGGGCGAACTGCGTTATTTCGCGGATCGCTTTGGCGTGCCGCGCGCGGCCATCGAGGGCACGCAAATTCCGTTCGACCTCATCCGGCGCTACGCGACGCACAGCGCGCCCGTGCTGGAGTACGATCCGCAGCGGAAGCGGAATCCGCTCGTGCGCACGCGTGTGGTGGAGTACTACGGCTTCGAACTGGGTCGCGAGCGCGAACCGGTCGAGGTGTTTTCCGGCGAGCTGGCACCTGCTGCGCGCCGAGCACTCGCCGAGGCGCTCGCGCGATTCGAGGCGAAGCACCCGGCCGTGAAGCACAATCGGGCCGCAGTCGAGGAGATCCGCGAGGTGTATCGCCGGTCGGGCGGAGCCACGGCACGATTCGGCCTGCCGGAGCTGGCCGCATGGTATGAGCGCAGACTGGATGGTGTGCAGTCGCTCGACGATTTCCGCGCGGCGCATCTCACCTTCGATCCGGACGCGATCGTGTCGCGCACCGAGCGCATGAAGTGGCTCGCGCTTCCCGATTCCGTCCTGGTGCGCGACCGCGAGATTCCGCTGGAGTACGACGTGGAGGATGGCGCCGGCGGGGTGGTGCGGTTGCGATTGCCGGAGAAAGTGGCGCGCACACTGGTGGAGAGCGAGTTGCCGACACTGGACCGCCCATTGCGATTCGTGGTGCCGCGTGGTCAGCGTGGCGCGGTGCGCGCCGCCACGCTGGATGAATTGCAGGATCTGCTCGACCGGCCCTGGATGCCGGATGAAGTGCAGCATGCGTCCGCCCGGCGCCCGAAACATGGTGCGCGAAAGGGAGCGGGCAGGGAGCGGGCGAGGGGCAAGGGGCGGGGGCGGAGACGAGGGCGCTGAGTGGCGAGCACGTAACCGGCTGGGGTAACCGGCTGGGCAGCCCATGGGGCAGCCCCTTGTCACTCGCGGTTCGTCACTCGCTGCTCGCTGGAAGGTGGGCGAGCAACTGGTCGATCTCAAGCGTGCAATCGGCCGCCTCATTCGTGACGCGCCAGTGAAGAGTTCTGGTCACGATCTCCGGGCGCACCTCGCGAGGACGCCAGACTTCTACCACTCCAGCTTCATGGTCGACGATCCAATACGTTACGACGCCGTGGCGCAGGTAGAGATCCCGCTTCACGATGCGATCGGCACGGGCGGTGCGCGGAGAAAGCACCTCGACGGCGAGGACTAGCGTCCGGAACGTGCTCCAATCGTCGGAGACTTCCATGGATGGCACCACAAACAGATCGGGCTGTACCAGCGTTTCTGCGTCCCACGAAATGTCGGCCGGGGAAAGCACGAGCGTGTGCGTCCTCCCCTTAGCGACGAGATACGGGCCGAGGATATCCGCCAGCGCCCGAATGACGAGCTGGTGTCGCGGACGAGGAGCAGGACTCACGAGCAGTTCGCCACGCACAAGCTCGTAGCGATTCCCGTCCTCCGGGAATGAGAGGACTTCTTGCGCGGTGTAGCGCTGAGCCAGATGCGGCATAGCCATATAATCGGCGCTCGGCGATAGGGAGAGCAAGCGTCGGGCATTCTCGATATTCACGCGCAGGCGGGCAAACCACGGTACCATACGCGCGCGAATCAGCGCGAAAGAGCGCCATACCAATTCGTTTGACTGGCGCCAGCGCGCAGGATGGCGCAGGATGGGGCAGCCCATGGGGCTGCCCCTATGCCCTCCCTATGCCCTCTCAGTCTGGAAGTGTCACCTCGTACTGCTCACGTCTGAACGGCATGAACCCGCGTGCTGTGTAATTCGGGAGTGCGGCGGGATTGTCGAGCGTGCACGTGTGCAGCCACACGCGCGTCGCGCCGCCGGCCCAGGCGCGCGAAGCGGCCGCGGTGAGCAACTGCTTCCCCAGGCCCTTACCGGTGAAGGGCGGCAGCAAGCCGAAATAGACGATTTCTGTCGAGTGATCCGGGTCCGCGCGAAGCTCGAAGTAGCCGGCGACTTCGCCGTTCACGCGCGCGATCCAGAGCGTGACGTCCGGCTGAGCGAGATAGCTGGCGATCTCCTCGTCGGTCCAATTCATGCGGTCGCGCCAGTGATAGTCGCGGCCGACGTCGGCGTAGAGTCGCCGATAGAACGACGGTGAGCAGAGATCACCGCGTTCGAGTGTTACTGACCGGTCCAATGGAGCGCCACGCACCTGGTCCGGACCGGTTACCTGCAGATAAGTGCGCGTGACGGTGACTACCGCCATGTATCGACACGTATGTTGTTATCCAGCAATCCATTAGCGGGGATGTCCAGCATCTGTTGACAATAGGACCGGTCGGTCATATATTCACCGTCGTTATGGACCGTCGTACAAGTATCGTTGACGCCGCGACAGCGGTCATGGCTCGCCAGGGCTATCAGCAGACCTCGGTGGATGATGTTATCCGCGAGGCTGGTCTTTGCGGTAAGTCACACTTCTACCATTACTTCGACTCCAAGGAAGAGCTCGGCTATGCCGTGCTGAAGCACCAGTTCAACCTGTTTGCTGATCGCGGCCTCACACTGCTCCGCGATTCGGCTGTGGACCCACTGGACAGATTGAATAACTTCTTGGACTGGGTAGTTCAAGTCCATTCTGACTGCCACTGCGAAGGAAGCGCCAGCCCGTGCGGTTCGCTCGCGGCCGAGATGGCGGAGCAGCGCGAAGGCTTCCGGCAGCACGTGGACCAGCTCTTCGAACAGTGGGTCGCCCAGATTCAGACGCTGCTGCAGGAAGCGAACCCGCGGCCGGACGGGGCCGCAAGGGCTGAGAGGATGGCTCGCTTCATCGTGGCCACGCTGGAAGGGGCACTCTTCATGTCCCGCGTGAAGCGCGACGCAGCGGTGCTCAAGAGCATCGCGACGGATCTCCAACGCTACGTCGCGGCAAATTTCGACATCACGCCGTCGCTGATCATTGGGGCGGCTATGACGGTGAACGAGGTGGCACAATGACGACGATGGCACTCAGACCAGGTCTGCTGCAGGGAAATTCGGCCCGGGACGGCTTCGACACGGAAATTCTTCAGCACCTCGATGCGTTGTACAGTTTCGCGCTCAAGCTCTCGCGCGCGAAGGATCAGGCAGAAGATCTCGTCTCCGAAACCATTCTGCGCGCCATCGAGCGCTGGCAGCAATATCAGCTCGGCACGAACGCGCGCGCGTGGCTGTTCACGATTCTCTATCACGTGTTCGTGAGCCACAAGCGCCGCATCAGCTCGCGCGAGTTGCCGCTGCCCGAGGAAGCCGAAGAGGGGTCCGCGCACCAGGTCGTGGGCGAGGCGGATCCGGAAGGGCGCTTCTACGACTCGTTCGTGGACGAGGAAGTGATGCAGGCCATCGACGCGCTGCCCGAGGAATACCGCATGGCGGTGCTCCTGAGCGATCTCCATGGGTTGCACTACAATGAAATCGCGGCCGTGCTCGACGTACCCGAAGGTACGGTGAAGTCGCGCCTCTTCCGCGGGCGCAAGATGCTGCAGAAAAAGTTGCGCGAGTATGCGATGGAGATGGGTTACGTGCGGTAGTTGGTAGCTGGACGGGCGTGGGTGTGCCGGAGACCTGCGCGGGGGAGCGCCGCGGACCCTCGGTACTGCGG
>JBOHTE010000694.1:0-7783 GCA_050733555.1 Gemmatimonadaceae bacterium
GTACATGATCTCCGGACCGGACGGGCATCCCGGTGACGTCAGGCTCATGTCCACGCTCACGTTGGCACCGTCCACCGCGATGGCGTACACGAGACCCAGATCCACGATGTTGAGGTTCAGCTCGGGATCCTTCACCCGGCGCAGCGCGGCCTTGACCTGTGCTTCAGTCACCGCGGACGCGGTGGGCGTGGTTGCAGACGCGTCCGGTGTTCCGGCCCCGGGCGTCGTGTCGTGTTCGTTCATGGGTGCTCCCGATTGGTCCTGATGCAACATCACCGGACCACCTGCCGGAGGCAAGGCTGGATGCGGAAAACCCGGCGCCTCCCGGCGCCGGGCTGCCAGCAACGACACGACGTCGCGCATCAGGCGCCGTGCGCTCCTACGGTTTCTTCTTCGCCGCGCTCGAGTGCCTGGCGGTGCCCGTGCTGGTGCGTTTCGCGGTGGCCTTCTTTGTGGTGGACTTGTGCGTGGTGGACTTGTGCACCGTGTGCTTCACCGCGTGGTGCGAACGACGCGACGTATGGTGCACGCGACGGCGCGGATTCCAGTTCACGGCACGGTCCGCGCGGAACGATGCCGGCATCGCGATGATCTGATCGGGATCGTCGGTCACCGCGAGCGACGCCGCATCGGACAGGTCGGCGCGCACGTCGGCAATCACGGTGGCGGGACGCCGGGCTTTCGGCGCGTACACGCGATTGGTGAGCAGCAGCACGAACATGTGCCGGTCGGGATCGATCCAGAGTGACGTGCCCGTGTAGCCGACGTGTCCGTACGCGTCGTCGCTCAGAAAGCGCCCCGAGCCCCACTGTCCATCGGCCATGGCCCATCCCAGCGCGCGGCTGCCGGCGGCACGCGTGGTGAACAACTTCACCGTGGAGTCGCTGACGATACGAATGCCATTGTACTCTCCCCCGTTCAACATCATCTCGGCGAACACGGAGAGATCCGCCGCGGTGCTGAACAGGCCGGCATGGCCGGCCACGCCGCCCAGTGCCCAGGCATTCTCGTCATTCACCTCGCCGCGCAGCGGATAGCCGCGCGCGGAGGTGATCTCGGTGGGCGCGATGCGCGACTTGAGCGAATCCGCCGGCCGGAAAAAGGTATTGGTCATGCCCAGCGGCTCGAACACCCAGTCGTGAAGAAATTTGTCGAGCCCTTCGCCGCTCACCTGCTCCACGATGAAGCCGAGCGTGATGGCGCCAAGATCCGAATACACGTAGCGCGCGCCCGGCTTCGCGTCGAGTGGCGTGGTGAGCACGATCTGTCGCGCTTCCTCCGGCGTCTGCGCCAGCCGCCAGAGATCGCGATCAGCGGGCAGGCCCGAGCGATGCTCGAGCAGCTGCCGGATGGTGACCGAGTCCTTGTCGCCGCCGGTGAACTCCGGCAGATATTGCACGACACGATCGTCGAGCTTGATGCGCCCCTGGTCGTAAAGCACCATGATGGCCGTGGTGGTGCCAATGACCTTCGTGAGCGAGGCGAGGTCGTAGATTGTTTGCGTGGGAGAGACGCGTGCGCTGGCCCGGGACCAGTCGACGTGGCCAAACCCCTTTTCCATCACGGCGGCACCGTCACGTCCCACGATGACCGCCGCACCCGGATACCCGCCAGCCGTAATGCCGCGCGTGACGACCCGGTCGATGACGCGCAGGCGCTGGGCGGACATGCCGACGTCGGCAGGGGCCTTGATCGGCAGCCCATCGCCAACGGTGATGGTCAATGCGGCAAGAATGACAGTGAGCACGGCGGCGCTCCTTCGCGACGGCTGAGCGCCTTCGGCGGCAATCGCTGCGCCGAAGACACAGACTGGTACTCTGGCACGTACGATAACGCAAGAACCGGAGCAACGGGACGAACGACAGGACCTTCAGGCAAACGCGGCAGGGAGCTTCCGCAGGGAGCTCTCGACAGGGCGGGCCAGCAGTATATGAGAAGGGATACCCTGCTGGCAAGACGAAACGCCTCCGCGGCCGCAACTTCCGTGGTGTCCGGACTACAGCACTGGTGCACGCGCGCGGCAGCGCGCCGGACGCCAGTTTGGGCAACCTTTCGCGGCGCGCTGGTGACTCAATGAGCGACGGCATGGATACGGATCAGCTGCTGATACGACGCGCCATCGACGGCGACGAACGGGCGCTGCGACAGTTGTGGTCGCGGTACGCGCCGCACATCGACGCTGTAGTGCGGCGCCTCGCCGGCGATCCGGATCTGGCCGCCGACATCGCGCAGGACGTGTGGGTACAGATCTTCCGCGCGCTGCGATCGTATCGCGGCGACTCGCAGTTCAGCACCTGGGCGCATCGGATCGCCGTCAACCGGACGCTCAATGCACTGCGCAAGGTGCGCCGATTGGAACGCGTGGAAGTGGAGATGAACGACGATGTGGCCGCGGTGGATGACGATCCGGACCGTGCGTTCGTGGTCGCATCCATTGAGGAGGCCGTGCAGCATCTCCCCAGGGGCGCGCGCACGGTGTTCATGCTGCACGACGTGGAAGGCTACACGCACGAGGACATTGCCCGGGAGCTGGGAATCACGGCCGGGGCATCGAAATCACAGTTGTTCAAGGCTCGCGCGAAGCTTCGCCGGTTGCTCGCGCACCTGGTGGATGTCCACACACCGGCAACGGAACGGAGTCATGCTGCACCTCGATCCTGAACGACTGGCCGCGCTGGCCGACGCCGAACCAACGGCTGATGAAGCACAGCACCTCGCCGCATGTGACAGTTGCGCGCGGGAGCTTCGCGCGCACCGGGCGCTCCTGGCGCTGGCGTCGCGCGAACGGCATGCCGTACTCGCGGAACCGCTGACAGACTGGGTGACGCTGTCCGCGCGGCTGCGCGATGAGCAACTCGTGCGACCCGCGCGGACCGCTCGTGCGGGTCTGTTCGCCCAGCCGTGGATGCAGGCAGCCGCCGCGCTGGTCATTGCTGCAGGCGGTGCCGCGATCGGACGGGCGACGGCTGCGGTGCCGCTCGCCAGCACGGGCCAGCCCGCCGCCGCGGCGACTACCGGAAGCGCACCGCTCGCCGCCGTGTCGCCGGACAGCGCACACACCATCGCCACCGTCCAGGACGCGCTCACGCTCATGCGCCGCAGCGAAAGTGATTACCGGCTCGCGGCCGCGTTCATTGCGGTGCGTGACACGGTGGCCAGTGGCCAGAGTGGCGTGGATCTCTATCGCGCGCGGCTCGCTGCACTGGACCGCGTGTCCGATGCGGCGCTCGCGGCGGTGAACGAGGCACCGTCGGATCCTGTCGTCAACCAGTATCTCATTTCGGCGCGCTCGGCGCGCGCTGTCACGCTGCAGCAGTTGAACAGCTCGCTCCCAGCGGGCGTGAAGCTGGCGAGCTACTGAGCGCATGCGTACTGGTTCTCGAACGTCGTATCTGACCGTCGTACTGGGGATCGTCGCAGCGCTTCCGGGTAGTGCGATGACAGCCCACGCGCAGGACAGTTCCACCGCGCCACCGGCATGCGATACATGCATGACCGGGCATCTCCACGATCTTCAGCGACAGATGGACCAGTTGCATCTGGAAATGCAGCGGGCGCGTCGCGCCTATGACTCGGCGATGTCGCCACGCATGGAGCGCGAGATGGCGCAGGCGATGAGCAGCATTCAGGCGCAGATGGCGGCGCACACGTCTGGATGGCTGGGGATCACGGTGTCGGGACAGTACACGATGGAGTCGGACAAGGGGCGTCAGGTCATGCGCTTCGAGGACTATCCGACCATTGAAACCGTGGAGCCGGATTCCCCGGCCGAGCGTGCGGGCATCGAGGCGCGCGACCAACTCATTGCCCTGGGCGGGCGTGACGTCACGCAGGGCGCCTTGCCGTTCAGCAAGCTGCTGAAGCCGGGAGCGAAGCTCGCCGTGCGCGTGAAGCGCGGGCGCAGCACGAAGGATTTCACCGCCGTTGTCGGTAAGCGGCCCCAGGATGACTGGCCCGTGTGGAACTTCAGCTACCAGGCCACGCCACGGCCTGCTCCGCGCGCAATGGAGGCGCCGCGCGCGCCCGCAGCGGTCGTGACCATCGCACCGCTGCCGCCCATGCCCGCCATGGGCATCGCGGAGCAGTCACGCGTGGCGGTGGAGCTGCATGGACCGGAGTCTGCCGCGATCGCCGGCGCGCGCGTACAGCGCGTCCTGGGCGATCTCAAGGACTACTTCGGGGTGAAGGACGGCCTGCTCATCCTGGATGTCGTGCGCGGCACTCCGGCGCAGCGCGCCGGCCTACGGGGTGGTGACGTCATCGTCGGCGCGGACGGACAGCGCATCACGTCGCCCATGTCGCTCGCGCGTGCCATGGAGCGCAACGACTCGGGTGAATTGAAGCTGGACGTTGTGCGGAAGAAGCAGACGAGAACGGTGGTGCTGCGCTGGGGGCCGTAGCCCCCGGCTGTGCCCGCCGGGAGTTACTTCACCGAACCCGGCGGCAGCGTGTACAGCAGCTTCATCGTTGCACGGTCGGCATTGGAGAGATCACGGACGCGGACACGCGCCGTCATGATGTTCGTGGTGTCCGCGGTGTGATCCAGGCCGAGCAGGTGCCCCACCTCATGCAGTGCGATGGCCTTCACCGCATCATCGTCCAGTGGTTCGCCCTGATTGTGATGCAGCGCGAGCGTGATGTTCGCCGTCACGATCCACCAGGCGTGATCACGCGCCCAGAGCGTCTTGCCGCTGATCGGCGTGTCGAAGTGATCCGTCCAGCCGACGTGCACGTCTGCGCTGGCTGAGTCGCTGACAAACTCGAACTTCACCGGGATTCCCAATCCCGACCATTCCTGGAACGCGCTGCGGACCTGCGCCGGAAAGGTGGGACTCCACCCCGCGATACCGCTGCCATCAGCCACCCAGACCTTGATGGGATCCGTGGTGCGATCCTGCCAACGCGCGAGCGACGAATCCCGCTCCGCGAGGATTTCGCCGATGTAGGTGCCGCTCGCGCCAAGCGCCAGTCGCTCGCGCTCATCGGCGAGATTCCGTGGCGCATCCGCCATGAGGCTCGCCGGCGCCGGCGTCTCCGCCACGACGGGTGTGGAATGAAAGACATGCTCCGTGCGCTGGCTCGCCGCGTGGTCGTCGTTGGCGAGCGATGCAGCCTGCACGGTTGTCGTCGTTGTTGCCCGACTCCTCTGCGTGGCTTGCACCGCCACGAAGCCCAGAACAGGGAGGAGCAGAGCAGCTGGAATCAGGTCGGTACGCTTCATCACGCCGAGCCGGTAAGAGAGCTATGCGATACTCGTCCACATGACGAGCAAGGTCGCGTGAAGGGCACGACTGGGGTGGATACCACGGCAGGGTGAGGGGCGAATGACTGCGTTCCGCCGCTGGGGGACGGTGGGGGAGCCGCCCTTGGCATGTCGATGCACGCGGCACGTTACGGTGCTGGTGCGCGCGCCCGGAACACGAGCTGTCGATCCGGTCCAGTCGTACGAGGGTGGTGTTTCGGGTTGAAACAGGTGCTGTGACTGCTCTGCTGTTGCGGATGCCGGGGAAGCCTGGCGCGCGAGGTTGGCGAGTACGCGGAGGGAACGACGATGTCGCGAAAGCTGCAAAAAAATAAACGACATGAACAAAATGGCAACGGCATTGTCGCGGTCCGCTGGCTACGCCGCCAGCAACGCGAGTTTAATGTGTTGTAATGAATATGAACAGGGGACCGGAACATTACAAGATCCCAATGAACAAGAAACACCCGGGTCCCGCGGATTGTTCCCGGCTGCTGCTGATGCCTCAACCGTGCACAGCACTTCCGCTCGGCAATACGTAGCACGTGATAGTACGTAGCACGTGATAGTATACAGTTTGTGGTGACCTCCGCAGCCGATCGGTCCGCCGCGCCGCTCTCCTGTGCGGTCCTCCCCTCCACTCCATCCCCGGAGGTCGCTTCGTGCGACACGCCGCGCTCATTGTCGCCCTCGCCATTCTCTTTTCCCTCCTCACTGCCTGCACGGCCGTTCGCCCGGCCTCGACGCTCGCACCCGATCTGGGCCGGCGTCTGATCGCGGACCACGGTATGGTTGCGTCCGCCACACCCTGGGCCAGCGACGCCGGGCTCGATATGCTTCGCCAGGGCGGCAATGCCGTGGATGCCGCTGTCGCGACTGCGTTCGCCGTTGGCGTGACCGAGCCGATGATGAGCGGCATCGGGGCTGGGGGCGGCATGCTCATCTGGCTGCAGAAGGAACAGCGCGCGGAATACGTGGACTTCTACGCCGCCGCCGGGAGCGACCCGGATACGGCGCTCACCCACTACCACGGGCCGACTGATATTCCGCGCGCGGCCGGAATTCCCGGCGCCGTCGCCGGACTGCTCGATGCCCAGGCGCGCTACGGTAAACTCTCGCGCGCCGCTGTCATGGCTCCCGCCCTCCGACTGGCCAGCGAAGGGTTTCCCGTACACTCGCTGCTCCATCGCGTCATCACGGAAGATTCGGCGAAACTCAGTCGGTCGCCGGGTGCGAGTCGCATCTTCCTTCCCGACGGGCATCCCGTCGCGGTCGGGCAACTGCTGGTGCAGCCCGAGCTGGCGGCGACGCTGCGCGAGATCGCTGCCGGCGGTGCCACGGTGTTCTATCACGGTGACATTGCCGACAGCATCGTGCACCTGCTCTCGGCCGGTGGAAACCCCGTCACGACGGCGGATTTCGCGACGTATGCTCCGCGCTGGCGGCGTCCACTCTGCATTGCCTACCACGGCCGCGCTGTGCTATCCGCGCCGCCGCCGCAATCCGGCGTGCAGGTGCTCGAGACGCTCAGCCTGCTCTCCCGCTACGACCTGCCCGCACTGGGGCTGCCCTCGCGGTCGCCCAGGGCGCTCGAGGTTCTGGCTGGCGCCATGCGCGTGGCCGACGCGGATCGCTCGTCGTTCATTGGCGATCCCGATCACGTACCCGTACCGGCCAACGGTCTCATCTCGTCGCGCTTCGCGAAGGATCGTGCATCGGCCATCGCATCCTCCCCGCTGCCGGACACGCTTGCACCGGGCAACCCGTGGCCCGCGGACAGCGCTGCACCGGGCGCCGCGTGCGCGCCCCTCCATCCCTTCGGCCCATCAGTGCGCCAGCCACACGTGGCACGAACCGCGAGCAGCGCGAATGGCGACGGCTACGCGGAAACCACGCACATGTCTGCCGTCGACGATGACGGCGATGCCGTAGCGCTCACGTACACCAATGGCCTGTACTTCGGATCGGGTACGTGGGTGCGCGGGATGTTCCTCAACAGTGCCATGCTCAACTTTTCGCGCACGGATTCAGCGCCGAACACGCGCGGTCCGCATCGCGTGCCCGCCTCTACGATTGCGCCCACCATCGTGCTCGACAACGGCCGGGTGGAGATGGTGGTTGGCTCACCGGGGTCCGCGGCCATTCCACCGGCCGTGGTCGAGACGATCGTCTACACGCTGGACTACCGCCTCGATCCGCTTCAGGCGCTGCGCATGCCGCGCGTGATTCCCAACATCACCAGGCGCCTGGAACTCGAGGACGGTTTCACGCCGGCAGTGCTCGAGGCAGCCCAGCGCCTCGGCTACCGCATCCAGACCACGCCGCCCACGGATCTGACCTTTGGTGGCGTGCACGTCATTGCCCGGGTCGACGGTCACTGGATTGGTGCCGCTGATCCGCGCCGCGATGGCGAGGTGCGGGGATACTGATGATGGTCGTTGCTGGTCGATGGTCGCTGGTCGCTGGTCGATGGTCGCGGGTTGCTCGGTCTCGGCAGGCCCCGGCGTGGGGGAGCGCTGGGGACCCTCGGTACTGCGGGTC
>JBOHTE010000695.1:0-2550 GCA_050733555.1 Gemmatimonadaceae bacterium
GAAGACCCCTTGGGGTTGGCCGGCGGGCTCAATGTCTATGGGTTCAATGGCGGCGACCCCGTTAACTTCTCGGACCCGTTCGGGCTGTGCCTCGAGGATGCCTGCATTGGTGAGATCGCTCTTGCGACCACAATCATCGAGGAAGCACCGGCAATTGAGGAGGAAGCGCCAGTAATTGCTGAAGACGCCAGCGCTGCTGTTTCAGATGCGGTCGAGAAAGGCGGATCACTGGCGCAAAACCTCAAGAATTCGGGTCAAGTACGACAAGCAGGGGAAGCCGCACATCATAATTGTTGCGAAAGCCGCAAAAGCAGCAGCGCCGGCACGTGACGCA
Organism: Gemmatimonadaceae bacterium; assembly: GCA_050733555.1. Lineage (GTDB taxonomy): Bacteria > Gemmatimonadota > Gemmatimonadetes > Gemmatimonadales > Gemmatimonadaceae > JADGGM01. Next base: position 335 of record JBOHTE010000695.1, read on the forward strand.
CTGAAACGTGTGGGTATGAAGATCAACGACGCCCTGAACGGGGTAAACTTGCCAGCCACGAAGGGGTATGTCGGAAAAGCAGTCAATCATCTGTACATGCATACAGAAGTGTACTACCAGACGGTCAATAGGCTATTAACCAACGTCAAGACTCGCGAAGACGCAGTACAGGTGCTGGATATGATCAAACAGTCGCTGCTCGACGGCAGCTTTTCACACTAACTGCGCCATGACCGTTTTCGAACTGGAAACTCAGCCAACGCGTTACTCGAACTTCGCGTTACTGAATTCTGACGACGAGGTGATTTATCGAGCATTTGACGGAACGCCGCTGGCCAGGAACTGGCGTGCTCTGCCCATCGGCTCTGCCGAGGAGGACAGTGCTGATACAGAGTTCGCGGATTACGCATTATTGGGCGTGATACCAGTGTTCAGCTTGCGTGCCATGGAAACATTGCTCGACATGCTTAAGCCGAACGGCGAACTGCTGCCTCTACGTTACCCTGACGGCGAGTACTTCGCCTACAATGTTACTCGTGTGGTGGATGCGCTCGACGAACACGCCTCCACTGTGCTGCGATTTACCTCTGGCGGTATCATGACCATTCAGCGATACGTCTTCGATCCCATGCGCCTTGGCACGGCCCCCATTTTCAAAATTCCCCAGTTGCCGAAAGCGTACGTCTATGTAACCGACGGATTCGCGCGCCACGTCGAGGACAGTGGTCTCAAGGGCTTTCACTTTCGACCGCTCTGGAGTAGTGAGATGAACAGTCCCGGTTGAGCGGGAATGTGACTCGGCGTGTCGTATTCAAGGGACACTGGCACTCGCCGTCGAGGGTCTGGCGACGCACGCTGTTGCGCCGCCCGCCGTACTGCGCTTCACGCTCCTGCACCGAGCTGCACGGCCAGCGCCCACACCGTTGGCAAGACGGACCTGTCTGCTCAGGGCTTCAGTCTCTCAGCAAATGGAGCCTGCGGGAACGCCGGGGCGATTCAGCGATCAGAAGCGAGTGCATGTACGGAAATTGCTGGTAGAGATCATCGGCGCGTATCAACACGTGCACTGATGAGCTTCACGTTTTCTGAGCGCTCAGGAAACCGTTCGGCGGCTCGCTGCGGCAGTCGCTGACACGAGTCCTCCTGTGGCACTCGCCACAGGAGGCGCTACGGCCACCTTCGTTGTGTTGAAACCTGCTTTCCCCGGCAGTTGTCCGTGGGCAAGGCGCGCGAGACGTGCATGAAGGGGCGCTGACCTCCCAGGTTGATGGTCGCCGGCTCGTTGTTGGCCGCGATCACCACGGGGCGGCTCAGGATGCGCACGTCGCCCCGCTCGGCGGCGGCACTCAAGGCGGCGTCAATGTTGAGCTCCGTGCTGTGCGTGGCGTGGACGATGGTCTTGGGTGAGAACCAGCCCTTCCAGCAATCCCCTCACCGTCGTCTGTCTGCCGCGCACCGTGGCGAGCAACATCGAGGCGTCCACGCCGAAGCTGAAGCGTCAGTCCCGGCGCACCTCGGCAATCACGACCTCGATCATCACTTTCAGCGGCCGCGTATAGAAGTCCGTGACAGCAGACGCGATGAGCGCGAAGACTCCGCTACATCCGCCGGTACCGCGCCCCACTCCCCCCTTCCCGCGGCGTCCAGCGCGGACCGATGTCATCCGTGGCCTTGCAGTCGATGCAGTTGGCCGGACTCACCACGAGCCGATCGCCGTCGCGCTCGTACACGCCCGCGGGACACATGTGGTGGTAGAGATCCGCCATCGCCGGCGGAATGTCCTGGCCGACGATGAGGTGCGACGGGATGTCGTCGCGCGTCGCGTTGCCCGAACGGAATACGGCGTCGAGCTTGCTGAACGTGAGCGTGCCATCCGGCCTGAACGGTTCGAGCGTGTCGCTGCGCCGTGGGACAGCGGCGTCCGGCTCGGACGCGATCCGCCGACCGGGAAACGCACCCTTCGTGAGCGTCATCAGTGAGGCCTTCACGCCGCCCACATACAGCCCGCCTTTCTGGAACGCGAGGCGCATGTTGCGCCGCTCGCGCAGGTCGCGCACGATCACGCTCTCGTTCACCATGCGATCGTACGGCGCGAGCGCCGCGGCCGTGGTGTCGCCCGCCTTCAATGCATTGAAGATCGCGCGCGCCGCGTACATGCCCGACAGCATCGCGTAGTGAATTCCCTTGAGAGACGAGACTTCGACGAATCCCGCGGC
>JBOHTE010000696.1:0-3761 GCA_050733555.1 Gemmatimonadaceae bacterium
CTCGATCCCGAGTCGAAGCGCCTGGTCGCATGGTATTACGATCGCTTCGTGCACCGGGGCGCGAAGCTGTCGGAGGCCGACAAGGCAAAGCTGCGCGACCTCAACAAGGAAGCGTCCACGCTCGAGACGGCGTTCAGCAACAAGCTCCTGGGTGCCACGCGCGTCGGCGCGCTGGTGCTGGATAACCGATCGGAGCTCGCGGGCATGAGTGACGCCGAGATCGCCGCCGCGGCACAGGCCGCCGCGGACCGCAAGCTCGCCGGCAAGTGGGTGATCACGCTGCAGAACACGACGCAACAGCCGGCGCTCCTCCCGCTGGACAACCGCGACGTCCGCCACCGCCTGTTTGAGGCGTCGTGGAACCGGGCCGAGCATGGCGACAGCAACGATACGCGCGCCACGATCGCGCGTCTCGCCCAGGTGCGCGCGGAGAAGGCGAAGCTGCTGGGCTTTCCGGACTACGCGTCGTGGGTGCTGGAAGATCAGATGGCCAGGACGCCGGACGCCGTGTTCACGTTCGTGCGCGGCCTGGTGCCGCCGGCCACCGCCAAGGCGCGTGAGGAGAGCGATGAGATCCAGGCGATGATCCGGAAGGATGGCCAGAGCTTCACGCTCGAACCCTGGGACTGGGAGCATTACGCCGAACAGGTGCGCAAGGCACGCTTCGATCTCAACGATGACGCGACCAAGCCGTACTTTGAGCTGAACAACGTGCTGGAGAACGGCGTGTTCTACGCGGCCAACCAGTTGTATGGGATCACATTCAAGGAGCGCAAGGACATTCCGGTGTATCAGCCGGACGTGCGCGTCTTCGAGGTGTTCGACGCGAACGGCTCGCCCCTGGCGCTCTTCTACTGCGACTACTTCAAGCGCGACAACAAGAACGGCGGCGCCTGGATGGACAATCTCGTGACGCAGTCGAAGCTGCTGGGCACGAAGCCGGTGATCTACAACGTTGCGAACTTCACGAAGCCCGCGCCCGGCCAGCCCGCGTTGCTCACGTTCGACGATGTCACGACGATGTTTCACGAGTTCGGGCACGCGCTGCACGGCATGTTCGCCAGCCAGGAATATCCCAGTCTCTCGGGGACGTCGGTGGCGCGTGACTTCGTGGAATTTCCCTCGCAGTTCAACGAGCACTGGGCGATGGATCCGAAGATCTTTGCCCAGTACGCCCGGCACTATCACACCGGCGCGCCGATGCCGCAGGAACTGGTGGAGAAGATCCGGCGGGCGGCGACGTTCAATCAGGGCTACGGGCTGACCGAACTGCTCGCGGCCGCGTTGCTCGACATGAGCTGGCACACCCTGTCGCCGGGCGCACCGCTGCAGAACGTGGACTCGCTCGAGAAGGCCTCGCTGGCCGCGAACCACGTGGACCTGCCGGCCGTGCCGCCGCGCTACCGCTCGAGCTACTTCCTGCACATCTGGGCGAACGGCTACGCGTCGGGCTATTACGCGTACCTGTGGACTGAGATGCTCGACGATGACGCCTTCGAGTGGTTCCAGGAACACGGCGGCCTCACGCGCGCGAACGGCGATCGATTCCGCGCGATGATTCTCTCGCGCGGCAATACGGAGGATCTCGCAACGATGTACCGCGCGTTTCGCGGGCGTGATCCCAGCCTGGCGCCCATGCTCAAGGATCGTGGACTCACGGAGACCACGACGCCGTAGTGCGGCGCGTCAGGATAGCATGTCAGTGCAGCGCGTGAAGGCGGCGTGCAAGGGCAGCACGTGAGGGTGGCGCGTCAGTGCAGCCGCCAGATGTCGAGCACGCCCCTCTCGTCACGGTCATTGGAGTCTCCCTCGGGGAGCGCGATGCGCCCGTCAGCGACGATGGGACTGTTCCAGTGGCCCTTCCCGGTGGGAAGCTCGGCGACCAGCGCGCCCGTTTGCGGCTTGTACACGCGCAAGCCGCCGTCCGGGTCATAGACGTAAAGCAGTCCGCCCGCGATCACGGGGCTTGTGCCCCCCTTCGCGTTTTTCCAGAGTGGGGCGAGCCGGCCATCGGTGAGTGACCACGCCTGGGTGGCGTTCCCGTCGGCCACGAACAGCTCCGTTGTCGCGCCGGAACGCAGCACGGCGCCCGCGGTGTACATCCGGCCGCCTGACGGTGTGGACACGATCTGCTTTTCGCCGCCCCGATGCGGGCTCTCGCCGCGCATCGCCTGCCAGTCCAGCAGGCGTATCGTTCCGTCCTTCCCACCTTGGGCGACGAGTCCATTGCCAAGGAGGATGGGCGACGTGGAGCCGACGTCCCGATCGCTCTGCGCCAACTCTTCGGTATTTGCGGGTGTGAAGTTGCCGAGAAGCTGCGTGGCGTCCGCGTTCAGCTCGAGCGTCGCATCTGACCAGTCCGTGCTGCCATTCCATGGCCCGTTCCCGGTGGCAATGAAGATGTTGCCGGTGGTCGAGTCCACGACCGCGCCCGCGCGCCCCCAGATGGCCGAGCGTGTGCTGGCGCAGCTCTGTGGGTCCATGAGCTCCTGCCTGGTGCTGCACAGCGAGTTCCAGACGTGCTCCAGATGGCCGGTGCGGGCATCGAGCATGGCGACGTGGCCCTGATAGGGCGGTGCGTCACCGATGTACCCGCCGGTGACGGCGATCACCGTGCCGCGAAAGAACGTCAGTGGCGACGCGATCTTCTCGCGTCGTGGCAGCCTGGTGATGGCCGTACTCCAGAGCGCGTGACCGTCGGAGATCGCGAGCTTCTGAACGTGTCCATCCGGCGACGCGGCGTAGATGGACTGCCGGTCCGCATCGGCGGCCGGTGTGGAGGTTGTGACCTGGCGCGATCCGGCCCAGTCGCCGTACCCCTGCGGGGTGAACTCCCAGAGGACCGTTCCGCTGTCAGCGTCCACCGCCAGCGTCTTGCCGTAGGCGGTGGTCATGAAGAACACGTCATGCGTTGCGCCCTTCACGCTCACGCCGTGGAGGTAGATGACGGATGCGTCCACGATGCCGTCAATCTGTACCTGCTGGAGATGGAGGGAGGACACGGCGGCGGAGTCGATGCCAGTGGATTCGCTCGACGCGCTCGAGCGCGCCACATCACGGCCGAATTGCGTCCAATCGTGTCCGGCGGGCGCGGGCGGTGCCGGCCGCCGCAGCGCCGCGACGGCAACCGCGGCCACCACGGCCGCCATGGCCACGGCGCTGCCCGCGGCGAGCAGCCTCATGCCAAGTCGCATATCGTGTTCTCCGGAATTCAGGGATGCGCGCGACCCCCCGTGCGCGCCACGGCGCAATACTGCAAATTCCGGTGCATGACGACAACGACGGCAGTAGCCCAATGGCTCGTACGCATCCTTGGCATCCTCCTGATCATTCTGGGCGTGCTGTTCTGGACGGGGCATGCGCTGCAGCTGGTCCCGTTGCACATGCTGCTCGGACTCCTCTTCGTGGTGGCGCTCTGGGTGCTCGCAGGGGTGGCGTTCCGCGCCGGCGGCGTCGCCGGCTTCGCGAGTGCGGTGGTCGTGTGGGGGATCATCGTGCTGGTGTTCGGCATGATGCAGCGGGCGCTGCTCCCGGGGAGCGCCCACTGGGTCATCCAGGTACTGCACCTGCTCGTCGGCCTCGCGGCGATGGGACTTGGGGATCGGCTCGCGCAACGAGTGGGGGCGCGCGCGCCGGTGGCGCGCTGAGGGACGCGCCGCGCGGAGCGCGGCTGGGAGACCCCGCTCAACCGGTCTTCGCTTGCGAACGATCCCCGCTCCACCAGACCTCCCTTGGGAATCGGCAAACGGGAATGGGGAATG
>JBOHTE010000697.1:0-2042 GCA_050733555.1 Gemmatimonadaceae bacterium
CATTCCCCATTCCCGTTTGCCGATTCCCAAGGGAGGGTGGTGCGGCGGGGCCGGGAGGCGTGGAATGCTCGCCCATTTCCCCATACTATTTCCCCCTGTGCGAAACCTCCTGATCCTGCTCGCGCTCCTCCTCACCGCCCACATCGCGCTCCTCTTCGTTCACCCCGCCGGCGCGGGGACCGCCAGCGCCGCCGGCGTGCCGGCGTCAGGCGTGTCGGCGGGGATCGTGTTCGACGTTGGCGGACGCGGCGACAAGTCGTTCAACGATGGGGCCTACAACGGCGCCGAGCGAGCCGTGAGGGAGCTCGGCGCGCAGGCGCGCTTCATCGAGCCCGGCGAAGGCTCCGATCGCGAGGCAGGACTGAGACTGCTCGCCGCCGAGAAACTCGGGCTGGTGGTGGGCGTGGGGTTCATCTTCAGCGACGATCTGCTGCAGACCGCGCAGGAATATCCCAATGTCCGCTTCGCGGGCGTGGATTACAGTCTGCGCACTGACAGCGCCGGCAATGTGATTCCGCCGCCGGCCAATCTTGCGGCGCTCAAGTTCCGTGAGGAGCAGGGTTCCTTTCTCGTCGGCGCGCTCGCGGCGCTCGTGGGCGGGTCGAAAAAAGTGGGGTTCGTGGGCGGCATGGACATCCCGATCATCCACAAGTTCGAGGCGGGCTATCGCGCGGGCGTGACGTACGTGTGCCCCGACTGCACGGTGATCGCGCAGTACGCCGGCGTCACGCCCGACGCCTTCCGCAATCCGGGGCGCGGCAAGGAGCTCGCGCTCAGCCAGTACCAGCAGGGCGTCAACGTGATCTTCCACGCGAGCGGTTCCACCGGGCTCGGCGTGTTCGAGGCGGCGCGGCAGACGGGCAAGCTCGCGATCGGTGTGGACGCCGACCAGTTCGCCGAAGCGCCGGGACACGTACTCACGTCCATGGTGAAGGGCGTGAGCGCCGCCGTGTATGACCAGATCGCGCGCGTGAAGAACGGCACGTTCCGCGGCGGCGTGTACGAATACGGCCTCAAGGAAGGCGGCGTGGGGTACGTGTACGACGCGCACAACCGGGCGCTCATTCCCGACAGCGTGCACGCGCGGATCGAGCAGCTCAGGCAGGACATCATTGACGGCAGGATCCGGGTGCCAGCGGAATGAGTGGGACCGGGAAGCGGCCTTCGGACCTTCGGTCCGAGGGCCTGCGGGAAGCGGGGGCAGGCCAGAGGCCTGACCCCCTGCGGGAAGCAGCCGCCACAGGCGGCTTGCGGGAAGCGCCGGCCGTACGCATGAGCGACATCCACAAATCCTATGGCGCCGTTGAGGCGAACAGGAGTGCGTCGCTGGAGGTGTCTGTCGGCGAAATCCACGCGCTCGTCGGAGAGAACGGCGCCGGGAAGTCCACGCTGATGCGTATGCTCGCGGGACTCTTCCCGCCGGACGCGGGCCGCGTTGAAGTGAACCGCCGCGACGTCACCGGCTGGAGTACGGCCGACGCCATTCGCGCTGGCGTCGGCATGGTGCATCAGCACTTCATGCTCATCCCCACGCTCACCATCGCGGAGAACGTCGTGCTGGGCCGCGAACCCATGCGCGGGCTCGCGCTCGACATGGCGAAAGCCCTGATCGAAGTGCACACAGTAGCCGAGCAGTTCGGCTTCACGATGAACGTGCGCGAGCGCGTGCGCGACCTGAGCGTGGGCGAGGCGCAACGGGTGGAAATTCTCAAGGCGCTCTTCCGCGGCGCGCGCATACTCATCCTCGACGAGCCGACCGCCGTCCTCTCGCCCCTCGAAGTGCAGGAGCTCTGGCGCGTGCTCCGCTCGCTCCGCGCCGACGGAGGCACGATCATCCTCATCACGCACAAGCTGGACGAAGTGATGGACGTCTCCGATCACATCACCGTCATGCGCCACGGCGAGACCGTCGCGACCATGCTGACGACGGAGACCACGCCCGCCGCCATTGCGCGTGCCATGGTGGGCCGCGAGGTGGACTTGGTCACGGTATCGAGCACGCGGCGCGCACCTCCACTCCCTTCTGGCGCTGTCTCCGCAGG
>JBOHTE010000698.1:0-15518 GCA_050733555.1 Gemmatimonadaceae bacterium
CCGGGGAGGGGTGGCAGGGCGGGATGGGGCACTTGCTCTTATGTCGGACTCCTACCTATAATAGGAAGACCTCCCCACACCGCACCCCACCACGTTTTTTTCACAGCCGCCTCACCCCGCTTCATCATTCCCCATTCCCACGATTCCCCATTCCCGATTGCCGATTCCCAATGGCGGGGAAGAGCGGCGCGGATCATTCCCAGGGGCGGGGCGGTGGGACGCGGCTGCAACCAATCCTTGCCCCGGAGCTGTCCCAGCAGTATCAAGTCTCCGGGCCATTCACCGAGGGGGCAGGTCATGGTGCGCAACGAGTGGTGGGATGCGGTGACGCGGGATGTTCGCTACGCCGCGTGCGGATTGCGCGCCAAGCCCGGCTTCACGGCGGCCGTGGTGCTCACGCTCGCCCTCGGCATCGGCGCCAACGCGGCGATCTTCAGCGCCGTGGACCGACTGCTCTTCCGGCCTCCGCCGCTCATGGCCGAGCCCGCGCTCACGCACCGCGTCTACCTGGCCTCCAGATATCGCGGCGAAGAGGTCATCAACGGGAGCGTGCAGTACGCGCGCTACGTCGATCTCACGAAGTGGACGCGCTCGTTCGCGCGCACGGCGGAGTTCACGTCACGCAAACTGGCGGTGGGCGTGGGCGACGCCGCGCGCGAGATGCAGATCGGAGCGGTGAGCGCGAGCTTCTTCGGCTTCTTCGATGCACCACCGGCGCTGGGCCGCTACTTCAGCGCGCGCGAGGACGCGCCACCCAGCGGCACGCCAGTCGTGGTGTTGAGTTACGCGATGTGGCAGACGCGCTATGGTGGCCGTCCCGACGCGCTGGGCTCTACGGTGCAGATCGGGCCAACGATGTACACGGTGATCGGCGTTGCGCCGGCCGGGTTCGTGGGCCTCTGGCCCGAGCAGCCGCCCGTGGCGTTCGTCCCGATTTCGTCCTATGCCGCCGGCGTTGGTCTTCAGCTGAAGGATGAGACCTGGTGGACGACGTACCACTGGACCTGGGCGTCCATGATGGCCGAGCGCAAGCCAGGGGTCAGCGTCGCCGCCGCGACCGCGGATCTCACGAGTGCGTATCGGCGCAGCCGCGCGGCGCAGCGCGAGATCGATAAGGATATGACTCCCGAGACGCTGGCTCGGCCGCGCGCCATCATCGCGTCGATCCTCAGCGAGCGGGGTCCCGACCAGAGCAGCGTGGCCAAGGTGGCCGCGCTCGTGGGCGCGATGGCACTCGTCGTCCTGCTCATTGCCTGCGCGAACGTCGCCAACCTGCTGCTGGCGCGTGCGCTGCGTCGTCGTCGCGAGATCGCCGTGCGCGTGGCACTCGGCGTGAGTCGCACGCGATTGCTCTCGCAGTTGCTGAGCGAGAGCATGCTGCTGGCAGTGATGGGTGGCGTGGGCGGGCTTCTTGTGGGCCAGTGGGGCGGCGCGGCGTTGCGTGCCGCGTTACTCCCCGAGGGCGCCAAGGCGCCAGTGCTCGGCGACACGCGGACGCTGCTCTTTGCCGGCGGCGCGGTGCTCGTGGCCGGATTGCTCACCGGATTGGCACCGGTGCTGCAAGCCCGGCGCACCGACCTCACGCTGGATCTTAAGGCCGGCGCGCGCGAGGGGAACGTGCATCGGTCCCGTGCCCGTACGGTGCTCCTCGTCCTGCAAGGGGCACTCGCGGTCATCCTGCTCGTGGGCGCCGGTCTCTTCGTGCGCAGTCTGCACAACGTGAAGAACCTGCGGCTCGGCTATGACGTGAGTCCCGTCCTGGTGGTGAACCTGGCCATGCGCGGCGTGAAGCTGGACAGCGCGCCGTCCGTCACGCTGCGACGGCGGCTGCTGGAGACCGCGCAGGCGATCCCGGGCGTGGACCACGCCGCGCTCATCACCAGCCTGCCCTTCTACAGCGAGTGGAGCGTGGGGCTGTTCGTGCCGGGAATCGACTCCGTGGATCGGCTCGGGCAGTTCAATCTGAACGCCGTGACGCCGGACTACTTCACCACGATGGGCACACGCATCCTGCGCGGCCGCGGCATTGAGCCGCGGGACGTGGCCGGCGCCCCGGGCGCGGTGGTGGTGAGTACGGCCATGGCGAAGAAGCTCTGGCCGCGCGAGGACGCACTTGGCAAGTGCATCCGCGTGAACGCCGACAGCCTGCCGTGCTCGTATGTCGTGGGCATTGCGGAGGACATCAAGAGTGAACAGCTGAGCGGTGACCCGGGACTCTACTATTACCTGTCGGCGCCGCAGTTCAATCTGACGCAGACCATGCTGCTGGTTCGCACGCAGGGGCGCGCGTCGGAGCATGCTGACGTGATTCGTCGTCGCCTGCAGCAATTGATGCCCGGGGCATCGTACGTCACAGTGACGCCATTCTCGGACATCGTCAGCAGCCAGACCCGCGCCTGGTCGCTGGGCAGCACGATGTTCGCCGTGTTCGGCGGGCTGGCGCTGCTCCTGGCGACCATCGGTCTGTACGGCGTCATCGCCTACAACGTGGCGCAGCGCGCGCATGAAATGGGCGTGCGCATCGCGATCGGCGCACAGGCCGGCGACGTGGTGTGGCTCGTGGTGCGTCAGGGGGTCCTGCTGGGCGGCCTGGGCATCGTGATTGGCGGCGCGGTGGCGCTGGCGTTTGCCGGACGGCTGGAGCCGCTGCTGTTCGGCGAGCCGGCGCGCGATCCGCTGGTGTATCTCCTCGTGGCGGCTGCGATGCTCGCTGTCGCGGCGGCGGCGAGCTTCATTCCGGCACGGCGAGCGTCGCGCGTGGATCCGACGGTGGCGCTGCGGGCGGAATAGGAGTTTCAAAGCGGTCAGAGTCGATTGAAATCGGGAATGGGCAAACGCTCCACGCCCCACTACCCTGGCCTTGGGAATCGGGAATCGGGAATCGGGAATGGGGAATCGGGAATGGGGAATCGACCTCTCCCCGCCACTCCACCCTTGGGAATCGGCAAACGGGAATAGGGAATCGGCCTCCCCATTCCCACGATTCCCCATTCCCGATTCCCCATTCCCGATTGCCCATTCCCGATTTCAATCGACTCTGACCCCATTGAAATGCATTGAAATGTCGCACCGCGTTCGGCATCCATGGGTGTGGGCCGTACTGTACTTCCCGTACGGTCTGACCTTCGGCTTTCCGGCAATTGCGCTCGGCTATCGCGGCAGCCGCGCAGGTGTGCCGGTATCGGCAATTGCAGGTGTGGTGGGCATGTCGTTCCTGGCCGCGGGGTGGAAGTTCCTCTGGGCGCCGGTGGGCGACTACACGCTCTCCCGAAAGCGGTGGTACCTGCTTGCCGCCGCATTGATATCGGCCGGACTCATCGCGCTCACCGTCGTTCCCTTCACTGATCGAACGGCGCCGCTGATCTCGCTCCTCGTGCTCTTCACGAGCGTGGCGGGCACCTTTCTGGCGTTCGCCACCGAAGGGCTGATGGTGCACAACACGCAACCGGCGCTGCGGGGGCGGGCGGCTGGGTGGTTCCAGTCGGGCAATCAATTCGGCCAGACCGCGGGCGGCGGTGCGGGGCTCTGGTTGATGGGTCACCTGCCATCGCCCTGGATGGCGGGCGTCGTCCTGGCCGCTGCAATCTGCCTGTGTGCCTGTGTGCTTCGAGGAACCGATGAGCCGCCGCGCGACGGGAGCGGTGCGTCCATGGGCCAGCGAGCCCTCGATGCATGGCGCAATCTGGCCGCATTGCTGCGCTCGCACGCGGCCCGCGTGGGTCTCATTCTCGCCATTCTGCCAATAGGCACCGGTGCGACACAGTTTCTCTTTGGCTCACTCGCGCCCGAATGGCATGCACCGGCCGACACCGTATCGCTCGTGCTCGGGTTGGGCGGCGGGTTGGCTATCGTGGCCGGGTGCTTCGCCGGTGGCGCACTCGCCGACCGCATACACAAGCCAATGGCGTACGCGTTGGCGTGCGCGCTCGGACTCGCGGCATGCATCGCCATGGCCGCATCGCCGCGCACGGCTTCAGGGTACGCCCTGTCGACGCTGTTCTACACCTTCGCATTGGGCATGTCGGCTGCGTCGTTTACAGGGCTCGTGCTCGCGATCATCGGACATACCGCGGCCGCGACGAAGATCAATCTGTACTTCGCGCTGAACACGCTGTTCAGCCTCGGCATGCTGCGCGTGAATGGCTGGGCGCACGACGCCTGGGGGACCAATGGCATGCTGTACACCGAGGCACTGGTGGGTCTTGCTGCTCTCGTGGCGTTCGCATTGCTCGCGGGCCGCGTGCCGGGTGCCGCGCTCGCCGACGAACGCTGACCTCGGATGCGCGCTATCCGGTGACGCGACCGGGTGACGCGACCGGGCGACACTATCGGATAACGCTACACGCTAGATGCTGCCGATGGCGGACGCGCGCGGCGCCTCGGGCGCCAGCTCGCGCGCAAGGCGCCGGCACAGCCTGTCCAATTCATCAGGTGTCTCACCTTTCCAGTCACCGAGCAGCTCCGTGAGCCGCGCCTGCCGCGCCGCGACGAGACGCTCCAGCACCGCGCACCCTGCGGCGGTGAGCTCTGTTTGCGAACTCGGTCCCGCTGGCGTGACGTCAGCAATGAATCCGCGGGCCTGCAACTCGCCAAGCGCAGCCTTCAGGATTGCGGGTGCGACCCGCTTCTCCTGTGCGAGCGCCGCATGGTCGAGCTGCGGATTCCGTTCGATCTGCACGAGCAGCCACGCCGCGGCCGCCGTGAGATCGAGGCCGGCCCGTTCGATAATCGTCGTAATCCACCGGCGTCGCATGTCGCGGTTGAGGAGCGCGGAGAGACCCGGCAGGAGCTGTAGTTCGGAGTTCGAGGGCGTTGGCATGGGGAACGCATGGCCGGCGTCCGCGCCAACGTTGCCCGAATCCGCTTCCACGGTGTTGCGCAGCGGCAGCTCGGGCAGGAGCCACGCCAGCGCGAACCCTGCGAGCGAGATTACCGTAGCCACCAGGAACACCGTGCCCAGCGAGTTGGCGAAGGCGCCGGCATAGGCGGCGCGCACTGCGGCCGGAAGCTTCACCAGTGTGGCGGGATCCATGCCCGCGCCCATAGCTGTCCCCGCGCGTATTGCCCCGGTTGCCGTGAGGTGCGCGAGCTGATTCTCGAGGCGTGCAGCGAAGATCGCGCCGAGCGCCGCCGTGCCGAGCGATCCGCCAATCAATCGGAAGAGCGTGGCCCCCGATGTCCCCACCCCGAGGTCGCGATAGTCAACCGCGTTCTGGACCGCGATCACCAGCACCTGCATCACCATCCCAAGCCCGAGTCCCAGCACGAGCATGATGAGCATCACCGTGATTGTTCCGGTACTCACCGACATGCGGGAGAGGAGGAAGAGACCAAGCGTGGAGACGAGCGTACCGGCGATCGGGAAGATTCGGTATCGGCCCGTGCGCGTGATCAGCAGGCCGGATGCGATGGACGTGAGCAGCATGCCGCCCATCATGGGCACCATCTCCAGCCCGGAGGCCGTTGGACTTGCTCCCTGCACGACCTGCAGGAAGAGCGGCATGTACGTGACCGATCCGAACAGCGCAAATCCGACAATGAGACCGACGGCCACGCTCACCGCGAAGCTGCGATTCGCAAACAGCCTGAGTGGGAGCACCGGTTCCTCCGCGCGTCGCTCGGCCACGAGAAACCACCAGATGCCAATGACCGTGATGACGAGCAGCGCGAGAATGGGTGGTGACGACCATGGATACGAGGTCCCACCCACGTCGGCGAGCAGCGTGATGGCGCAGACGACAACCGCCAGCAACGCCGTGCCTGCAACGTCAATCGCGTGCCGCACGCGAATGCCGTGTGCGGGGAACGTCGCGCCCAGCACGACCAGGGCAACGATCCCGAGCGGCAGGTTGATGTAGAAGATCCAGCGCCAGGAGAGATGCGTGGTGAAGTAGCCGCCCAGGAGTGGAGCCGCGATGCTCGCCACGCCAAAGCCCGCGCCGAAGATGCCCTGGTAGCGTCCTCGCTAGAGCGCAGAGCCAAGGAGAAAGATCAGCGTTGCGCCCTGGAGGACGAACTTGCGCCCGTAGAGGTCGCCGAGCTTTCCATAGAGAGGCGTGACGACGGTCTGCGCGAGCAGATAGGCGGTGACCACCCACGAGAGGTGCGCGAGACCGCCCAGTTCACCAACGATCGTGGGCAGCGCTGTGGCGACGATGGTCGAGTCGAGCGCTGCCAGCAGCAACACGAGCAGCAGACCGCTGAACGCAATGAGTATCCGGCGGTGGGATAGCGATGCTGTCGTGTCGGCCATGACGGTTGTTGCCATGCGCGAGCATGGGGCAAGATTGGTGCTGCAACGGCAGCACCCTGCGGCAGCCATCGCCCGCATGGGCCAGGTGAATGCCGCGAAGATGACGGCACCGTGGGCTGGTGATATTGTACGGCACGGCGGGGGACGGGGATTCAGCAGCCGTCTTCCGCTTTGCTCAGGATTGCGCGCCGTGTCGATGCGAAAACTCGAACCCGAATCTCTGGCCACCGCGGAGGTGGAGCGTGCGTACTGATCCATGGCGTCGAAGCCTTCCACTCAAGATCGACTTCCGTTGTCCGTGAGCGGGAGCGCCTCGGAAGGCGCGCCCCCATCGCTCGCAGTCGAGCATCTCACGAAGCGTTATGGCGGTGTGCAGGCGCTCGACGATGTGTCGGTGTCCGTGGCGCCCGGCCAGTGTCTGGCGCTCGTGGGCGAGAGCGGCTCGGGCAAGACCACGCTGCTTCGTTGCATCAACCGGCTCGTGGATGCGGATCGGGGGCGGGTACTCGTTGGCGGCCGTGACGTGCGAGAGAGCGATGTGGTGGTGCTCCGCCGCGCGACAGGATACGTGCCGCAGGAAGGCGGGCTCCTGCCGCACTGGCGCGTCGCGCGCAACGTGGCACTGGTGCCGTGGCTCAATGGGGCGCGGGATGCCGGCGAGCGCGCGGAGCATGCGCTCACGCTCGTCGGTCTCGATCCGGAAGTCGTGCGCGATCGCTGGCCGGCCGAGCTGTCCGGGGGACAGCGCCAGCGCGTAGCCGTGGCGCGCGCGCTCGCCGGAGGACAGCGACTGCTCCTGCTCGACGAACCCTTTGGTGCGCTCGACGCCATCACGCGCCACGATCTGCAGGAGATGCTGCTCTCCCTGCGCGCGCGCGGAGACGTCACCATCGTGATGGTGACGCATGATGTGAGCGAGGCGCTCCGTCTCGCTGACGAAGTGCTCGTGCTGCGTCGCGGGCACATGGAGCAATCGGCGTCCCCCGTGCATCTCCGCGAGTCGCCAGCCACGCCATACGTCACCGAGCTGCTGCTTCGCTCCGGCGTCGGCACATGAACCGAAAGCTCGGCGCGGCACTGTGCACCGCGATGGTTCTCGCCGCGCGCGCTCCGGCGCAGCAGGGTGCACAGCGCCCCGTCGTCGTCGCCTCCAAACCGTTCGCGGAGTCGTACGTGCTGGCCGAGATATTCGCGCAGCTCCTCGAGTCACGCGGCGTTGCGGTGGTGCGCCGGCCCGGCCTTGGCGCTACTGAAGTGGCGTTCGCCGCTTTGCGCGCGGGCAGCATCGACGTCTATCCCGAGTACACCGGCACGGGGCTGCTCGCGATTCTCGGCCACGCACCCGTGCACGACGCGGACTCCGCATTTTCCATAGTGCAGCGTGAGTTCACCTCACGCTTCGGCGTGCGCTGGCTGCCGCCCCTCGGCTTCGAGAATACGTACGCGATCGCTGTCCGCACGAGCACCGCGCGGGCGGACAATCTGCATACGCTCAGTGATCTGGCTCGCGTGGCTCCGCGCCTCACCGCGGGCTTCACGCCGGACTTCATCGGTCGGCCCGACGGCCTGCCGGGTCTGACGCGGGCGTACGGGCTCCACTTCGCTGCCGTGCGTCCGCTCGAGCAGGCGCTCAAGTATCGCGCGCTGGCGGCAGGGAAGGTGGACATCGTGGACGGCTACTCCACCGACGGCGCCATCGCGCGCTACGATCTCGCCGTTCTGATGGACGATCGCCACTTCTTTCCCCCCTATCAGGCCGCGGCGCTCGTGAGCGCGCGACTGCAGCGCGATGACCCGCGCGCCATCGCGATTCTCACCGAGTTGAGTGGACGGCTCAGCGTGGGATTCATGCGTTCGCTCAACGAGCGCGTGGAGGTGCAGAACGAGCCCGTGGCGAGCGTGGCGCGGGACGCGCTGCGCACGCTGGGTCTGGCCGGCCCGGCCGCGACGCGTGCCGCGACCGCGGGCGGCGCAGGCACGAGTACCGGGTCCGGCGCAACCACGCGCGCCAAGTCATTCGCCGTCTTCCTGTGGAACCGCCGCGCCGCGCTGGCCAGCGAGACGCTCCGGCATATCGTGCTCGTGGTCGTGGCGCTGCTGGCCGGCATACTGGTCGCGCTGCCGCTGGGGCTCTGGCTGGAGCGCATGCGCGGCGCCGCCGAGCCCGTGATTCGCGCCGTTGGCGTCCTGCAGACCATTCCGAGCATCGCGCTGCTCGCGTTCATGATTCCGCTCTTTGGCATTGGCGTGTGGCCCGCGCTGGTGGCGCTCTGGCTCTACTCGCTGTATCCCATCGTGCGCAGCACGTTCACCGGCGTGCGTGATGCCGATCGGAACGCCGTGCTCGCCGCGCGCGCACTGGGCATGACGCCCGCACAGGTGCTGCGCCACGTGCGCACGCCGCTTGCCGCGCCCGCCATCATGGCGGGCATCCGCACGGCTGCCGTGATCACGGTGGGTACGGCGACGCTCGCGGCGTTCATTGGCGCGGGCGGGCTGGGCGAGCCGATCGTGACGGGGCTGGCGCTGGACGACACCCGCCTCATGCTCTCCGGCGCGCTCCCCGCCGCGCTGCTGGCGCTCCTCGTGGACGGTGCGCTCGCGCTGGTGGAACGCTGGGCAACGCCCGCGCCACTCTCGGCGCACTGGCACCGGCACCGGTGGCCGGGATAGTTTTCCCGGCCATGAGACGCGCGACGATCATTCCGGGTGTCCTGCTTGCATCGAGCTGTGCGCTGCTGCCGCGGTCGCATCCATCCATGACGACGCTCCCGCGCACGCGCGCCGAACGCACGGACTACACGGAAACCTCGCATTACGAGGACGTCGTGGCGTTCCTGGACAGCCTGCAGGCGCTCGGCGCTCCGCTCTTCCGCGACTCCATCGGGCACACCACCGAAGGACGAACGCTTCCGCTCGTCGTGCTCTCGCGTCCGCTGGTGCGCTCACCGGCGCAGGCGCGCCGGCTCGATCGCCCCATCGTGTACGTTCAGGCCAACATCCACGCGGGCGAGGTGGAAGGAAAGGAGGCGATGCTCGCGATGATCCGCGATCTCGCCTTCCACACCGGGCCAGGTGTGCTCGACTCCATCGTGCTCGTCGTGGTGCCCATCTACAATGCGGATGGCAATGAGCGCTTTGCGCCGCAGGCGACGAACCGGACCGAACAGAACGGTCCCGAACTGGTGGGCACGCGCGCCAACGCGCAGGAGCTGGATCTCAATCGCGATTACGTGAAGGCCGAAGCGCCGGAGACGCGCGCGTCGCTGGCGGCGTTCAATGCGTGGGACCCGGATGTCTTCGTGGACCTGCACACCACGGACGGCAGCTTCCATGGCTACGCGCTCACATATTCGCCGTCGCTCAGCCCGGCAGCGCTGTTCACCGGTCCGTACACGCGTGACTCGCTCCTTCCGGAGCTGCGCCAGCGCGTGCGCGAGCGACACGGCGTCGCGACCTTCGACTACGGCAACTTCAACCAGGACTTCAGGGAGGACCTCGCGGATTCGGTGAAGAGCGGATGGTACACGTACGACTCCCGTCCGCGATTCGGCACGAACTACTACGGCTTGCGGAACCGGATCTCCATTCTGAGCGAGGCCTACTCGCACGATCCGTTCGAGCGACGCGTCAAGGCCACGTATGCCTTTGTGCAGGAGATTCTCTCGCTCGTGGCCGAGCGGGGCGTGCAGATCCGTGCGCTCGAGCGGCGCGCCGACGAGAGTGTCGCGCTCTGGGCATCGAACCCGGCCGGCGCGCCGCCCATCGCGCTGCGCTCGGAGCTCACGCGCAATCCGCGCACGGAGCCGGTGATCGCCGAGGTACTCGAGCACACCGGCGACTCCTCGCGCACGCAGCCCGGCGTGCCGCGTGGGTTCCGTCGCACGGGCCGCTTCATCACCACGGACATGCCGGTGTATGACCGGTTCGTTCCCACGCTGGAGCGCACGCTCCCGCCGGGCTACGTTGTCGCCGCCACCGATACGGCCGTGCTGCGGCTGCTCGGGCTGCACGGCATCGCCCTGCGGCGCCTCGCCAGGAGCTGGACGACAACGGTGGAACGCTTCACCATTGATTCTGTCGCCGTCGCGCAGCGTCCGTTCCAGGGTCACCACGAGGTGCGCCTGGATGGGCGCTGGGATCACACCCGCACGACGGTACCTGCCGGGTCATACTTCGTCTCAGCCGCGCAGCCGCACGGCATCGTCGCCTTCTACCTGCTCGAACCCGAAAGTGATGACGGTCTGGCCGACTGGAACGTCCTTGACAGCGAGCTCGCGCGTGGCGGCACCTTCCCCGTTGTCCGCGCCACGGAACGTCCGCGGTAGCACGATTCCCGATTCCCCATTTCCAATTCCCGGTCGTCGTCATGCTCCGCCAGACCTTCCTCTTCCTGTCCAACCAGCCGCGCATCTTCCGCTTCGTACGGGGCAACCGGCTCGCCAAGCGATTCGCGTCACGCTTCGTGGCCGGCGAAACACTCGACGAGGCGCTCGCCGCGGTGCGTGCGCTGAACGCCAAACGCATCAGCGTGTCGCTCGATCTGCTGGGCGAAAGCGTGACCAACGAGGCCGAAGCGCGTGCGGCCGGCGCGCAGTACCTCACGCTGCTGGACCGGATTCACGCGGAGCAGGTGGACGCCAACGTCTCGCTCAAGCTCACGCAGATGGGACTGGATCTCTCCGACGAGCTGTGCGTGCAGATCATGCACGACATTCTCGATCGCGCGCGCGACTATGGCACCTTCGTGCGGCTGGACATGGAGGGTAGCGCGTACACGGAGCGTACGCTGCGAATGTTCGAAGACCGGCTGTATCCCAACTATCGCGAGAACGTGGGCGTTGTGCTGCAGAGTTACCTCTATCGCACGCCGGCCGACGTGGAGCGCGCGATCGAACTGCGCTGCCGGGTGCGGCTGTGCAAGGGCGCGTACGACGAACCGGCCACCGTGGCGTTTCCCGCCAAGAAGGACGTGGATGCCACGTACGTGAAGTGCATGGAGCAGCTGCTGGACAAGGGAAACTATCCGGGGCTGGCCACGCACGATCCGAGGATCATTGCGCGGATCCGGCGCTACGTGCGGGAACACCAGATCGGCACCGAACGATTCGAATTCCAGATGCTCTACGGGGTGCGTCGCGACCTGCAGGAACAGCTCGTGCGGGAGGGCTACAACATGCGCGTGTATGTTCCATTCGGGACGCAGTGGTATCCGTATCTCATGCGCCGCCTGGCCGAGCGTCCGGCCAACGTGGCGTTCATTACCGGCAACGTGATGCGCGAACTGCTCGGCGCGCGGCGTTGACGTTGGAGCCGAATGGGCCAGTTCCTCCCGGCGGATCACTCGAAAGGCGACGAGCACACGATAGGCGGCTACGCGGCGGTGCACGCGCGCCCGGCGGCGTTCGAGGGTCCGGACGGCGCGGCATACTCCGTGGAGATCGAGACCGATGAGACGGGCGACGCGTCGGCGCCGGTGGGCGCGTATCTGCTGTTCGTGCGCTGGAGTCCTGGCGTGCCGCACGTCTCGGGTCATATCGAAACCGACTTTCTGGCGCGGGGCGTGAGCGAATCGGACGTTCGGGCGCAGGTTGGCGCCATGACACTGGACCAGGTGAAGACGCTCCTCGATGCGCTCGTGCGCGAGCGCGCCGGGCCGCGCGGAAGGCCATGGTGGGAAGCGATGCAGGAGCCGGGGGAGGAATGAGCGTCTCATGAAGGCAGTGGTCCTCCGCGGCACCGGAGGGGTGTGGCACGTGCGCGATGAGGAGGGACGAACCCGCGATGTGACATTGCGCGGGCGGCTCAAGCAGGCGGGTACGCTCAAGCTGGCGGTGGGCGATGAGGTCGTGATCGAACCGGGAGAACCGGGAGTCCTGCAGGAAGGCGGCACGGGCAGTACCACGTGGACGATTACGGCGATCGATGCGCGCCGATCGGCCCTTGCGCGGCGCGCGCCGGCTGGAGCGTACGGCGAGCGCGTGGTAGTGGCGAACGTGGACCAGGTGATCGTAGTCTTCGCGGCGGCGCAGCCGGAGCCGCACCTTCGCATGCTCGACCGGTTTCTGGTCATTGCGGCCGCCAATGACATTCCCGCGCGCATCGTGATCAACAAGATGGATCTCGCGAGCGCCGGCACACTCGAGCGCTTCGCCGACTACACGCGTGCCGGCTATGAAATCCGTCCGGTGAGTGCGCGAACGGGCGCCGGCCTGGATACGTTGCACGAGATGCTGCACGGCCGGAGCTCGGCGCTCACCGGTCCATCGGGCGTCGGCAAGTCCTCGCTGCTCAACACGGTGTATCCGGGGCTCAATTTGCGCGTCGGCGCGATCAGCGCGAGCGTCAACAAGGGACGACACACTACCGTCGGTGCCTGCATGCTCCCACTCCCTGACGGCGGCTTCGTGGTGGACACGCCGGGGCTGCGCGAGGTCGGAGTATGGAATCTTGCGGCTGAAGCGCTGGGCGAGTGCTTCCTGGAGTTTCGCCCGTTCACGGGCCAGTGCCGCTTTCGCGACTGCAGCCACCGCGCGGAGCCGGAGTGCGCGGTGCGCGAGGCCGTGGCCGCGCACGCCATCAGCGATGCGCGCTACGAGAGTTACCTGCGGTTGCTCGACGACCTCGCCGCGAATGCGCCATCCTGGTAGCCGGTGCCGCGGTGCCCGTTGAAGTCCTGCCCGCCGTGAGCGGGTTGGCTGAGCGTCTGCGCCCGCCCTGGGCTCGGACGCTCGCCTGGATCGAGCAGCGCGACTGGGACGAGGGCGCGCTCCTCATGGTGTTCGGCCTCATCATTGGGGTGGGTGCCGGCCTCGGTGTCGTCGGCTTCTATCATCTCATTGACCTCGCGTATGCCTTCTTCATCACGTGGATGGGGCACACGCTGGATGTCGGTATCCACGTCGTGTATCGTCCCGTGCTCACCGCGCTCGGTCTGCTGGCTGCGTGGGCGCTGGTGCGCCGGATTCCCGAAGGGCAGAACGTCTCGGACGTGCAGCTCAGCGTGGCGAAGCGCGGCGGCATTCTGCGCGGCCGCTGGGTGGCCATCCGCACGCTCGCGTCCGCCGTCACGCTTGGCTCCGGCGGGTCCGCCGGCAGCGAGGGTCCGACGGCGGTGCTCGGCGCGACGATTGGCTCGATCATGGGGCGCATGCTGCGTTTCCAGCCGCGCCGAGTCAAGATTCTCGTCGGGTGCGGTGCGGGCGCGGGAATCGCGGCGGCGTTCAATGCGCCATTCGCGGGAGCGTTCTTCGCGCTGGAGGAAGTCCTGGGCTCCTTTTCCATTGGCGCGTTCAGTCCCGTAGTCGTGGCGAGCGTCGCCGGGGCGCTCACCGTGCGCCCGTTCCTCGGCTCCCACCCGGCGTTTCACATCCCGCCGTACGGCCAGATCCGGCCACTCGCGATCTTTCTGCTCTATCCGCTGCTCGGCATCGTATGCGGGCTCTGGTCGGCCATGTACACGCGCATGTTCTTTCGCAGCGCCGACCTGTTCAAGGCCATGCGCGGACCACAGTGGCTGCGCCCGGTGTGCGGCGGACTCGCGGTGGGCTTCATCGTGTATCTGTCGGGCGATCTGCTGATCGGCAACGGTCACCTCGCCATTCCGTCACCGGTCTTCGGCGGCATCGCATGGTATCTGCTGCTCGCGCTCGCGCTGGCGAAGTCCATCGCGACGTCCGTCACATTGAGCTCCGGTGGATCAGGGGGCGTGTTTACCCCCACACTGTTCATTGGCGCCGCGCTCGGCGGCGGCATGGGACGGCTCGCTTCGGAAGTGCTGCCGAACTTCGGCCTGCATCCCGCGGCGTGGGGGCTCGTTGGCATGGCGGGGCTGGTGGCCGGCGCGAATCGCGCACCACTCACGGCCATCTTCATGGTGTTCGAAATGACGAACGACTACGGGCTGGTCCCGCCGCTCATGGTGGTGTCGGTGATCGCCTACGCCACAGCACGCCGCTTCGCGCCGTACGGATTGTACGATGGTTGGCTCGAGCGACGTGGTGAGCACCTGGCGCATGGCGCGGATCGCGCGCTCATGGATCGCATCCAGGCCCATGAAGCGCTCGATCGTCACCCGGTGACGCTGGCACCCGGCGCGACGCTCGCGGATGTCATCGCCGCGGCAGGACGCACGCGGCTCCCGACGCTTCCCGTCGTGGACGAGGATGGGTTGCTGTTCGGCGTGATCACGTACGCGAATCTGCGCCAGGTCATGCTCGACCGCGGCGAACTCGCGCCACTGCTCCTCGCCGCGGATCTGGCCGAGCCCACGGAGGTGACGACGCCGTCAGAATCGTTGCGCGACGTGCTGCGCAAGATGAACGCGCGCGCGATTGACGTGATTCCTGTCGTCGCCAGCCCCGCCAGTCCGCGCCTCATCGGTATCCTCAGCCGCGCAGACGTGCTGACGGCGTACGAGCGGGAGTTGATGCACGAGGTGTAGTGGGTGGCAGCTGGTTGCTGGCGGCTGGTAGCTGGACTCCCCACGGCCTTCCAGCTACCGCCTCCAAACCAGCAACCAGCCACCCCTTCCAAACCAGCTACCTGCAACCGTCCGTAACCCTGAAAATGAGCGCGCGGGAGCCTGTCGAGTCGAAGTCCGAGATCGCGCATCCGCGACGGCGGAACGCGGCCACGAGCGCCGCGACTTCGTCGCTGCTCGTCCACGACGACATTTCCACCCATGCCGACGAGTCCGCCTGCGCGAGCGTTCTGCGTGCCTCGTTGTCAGCCCACCCGGAGTCTGGCGAGTCGTGCGTCGCCGACACATCGCCCGATGCCTGGAAGATCCCGGATCCAATGCCGATGATCTCACGCCGGCCGTTGTACACGAAGCTTAGCGAATCGCCGTCGGCCTGCACGGGCCTTCCGCGGTGTGGCACGTAGTAGAACGCCGGTCCCGCGGCATTCACGAGCTTCGCCATCCGGCGCACTCTGGCCGTGTCCGGGTTCTTCCAATCCGTGGTGTAAAAAATCCAGGCAGGGACTCCGGTCGCATAGACATAGACCGGATCCCGGGGTGACGATGCGACGAGGCGCGCGATGAGCGGCCTCGTGTCTTCCGGCCGCTCTCGCGTGCGCGCGTAGTCACGCGTGGCAGGAAGCAGCCAGACCAGCAGTCCGAGCACGAGTGCGGGATACAGGACCTGCCGCAGCCGCCGCCCCGGCAGGCCAATGAGAAAGACAAGGGCCGCCGCACCCACGATGACGGTGAGCGGTGTCGCAAAGAGGAGCAGTCGTGATCCGATCGGGTATAGTCCAGCTA
>JBOHTE010000699.1:0-10889 GCA_050733555.1 Gemmatimonadaceae bacterium
GGTTAGTCGCGGCCCAGTAGTCGGAGCTGGCCAAGAATCGTCCCGAATACCAGCGCCATCAGACCGAGATCGCGGCGGCCATCGATCAAGCCAGGAAGTCCGTGCGCTGACGTTAGGCACGCGGCACCACCTTCACCGACCTGCATCCGACGCACATGCCCGTTCGCACCATTCACGTTGCCCACAGCCCCGATTCCGACGACGCGTTCATGTTCTACGCGCTCGCCGAAGGGAAGATCGACACCGGCGATCTGCGCTACGTCCATGAGCTGCAGGATATCGAATCGCTCAACCAGCGCGCGCTGCGCGCGGAGCTCGAGGTCACCGCGGTCTCCATTCACGCCTACGCCCACCTCGCTGACCGGTACGCATTGCTCTCGCACGGGGCGTCCATGGGCGATCGCTACGGACCGCGTCTCGTCGCGCGCGCGCCGGCGGAGCGCGCCGACGTCCACGGCAAGCGCATCGCGGTCCCCGGGCCACTCACGAGCGCCTTTCTCGCACTGCAGCTCTACGAGCCGCACTTCACGGCGGTGCAGACCCCATTCGACCAGATCGAGGACGCCGTCATTCGCGGCGATGTGGACATGGGACTGCTCATTCACGAGGGCCAGCTCACCTTCGGCGACCAGGGGCTGCATCTCGTCGTGGACCTGGGCGAATGGTGGTTCGGCGAGACCGGCCTCCCGCTCCCGCTGGGCGGCAACGTCGTGCGCAAGGACCTGGGCCCCGAGCTCACACAACAGATCTCGAAGCATCTGCGCGCGAGCATCGCCTACGGACTCGATCATCGTGCGCACGCGCTCGATCACGCCATGCGCTACGCGCGGGGGCTGGCCCGCGAACGTGCCGACACGTTCGTCGGCATGTATGTGAACGACTGGACGCTCGACTATGGCGAGCGCGGCCGGAAGGCCGTCCGGGAATTCATTGATCGGGGTGTACAGGCGGGGCTGATTCAGAAGCCCGTCGATGTCGAGTTCGTGGATTGAGCGAATGACTGCCCGCTCCGCCCGAAGCACCGGGTGGAACGGGCGGAATGCAAACAGCTTTTGCTCATCTCGCTCAGCACTTGGCCCGGTCCATACGTATCTTCCTCTGTGACCCGCTCTTCCATGAATATTTCGCGGCGACTCCGCAGTGGAGTCGCCGTCAGTGTCGTTGCCGTGTCTGCTGGTTGTGTCCACCCACCGTCGGTCTCCGGAGTTGCCGGGACGTCGCCCGCGCCCAGTGCGGCGTGGACGCCACCCCAACGGACAGTGGCCGCAACCCGCGCCGCTGCTGCCGTGCCCGCCATACCCGCGGACATCGAGAGCCGGCTCAAGCAACTCACGCTCACCGACATCGTGGATCTCGCGCTGCGGAACAATCCCGCGACGCGGATCTCCTGGGCCAATGCCCGCGCGGCGGCCGCCGCCTACGGCTCGTCCAAGGGCGCCTGGTTTCCCACCATTGATGCCGATGTCAATGGCTCGCGATTCAAGACGGTCGCGACGCAGGGGCGCTCCGCGGTCCAGCAGACGACGTATGGGCCGAGTCTCACGCTCTCGTATCTGCTGCTCGACTTCGGTGGTCGCTCGGGAAACGTCGCCGTCGCCAAGCAGGCGCTGCTCTCCGCCGACTGGACGCACAATGCCACGATCCAGGATGTGGTCCTGCAGGTCGAATCGGCGTACTTCAACTACATGGCCACCAAGGGACTCTTCGCGGCGCAACAGGCCACGCTCAAGGATGCCCAGACCAACTATCAGGCCGCGCAGGAACGACATCGTGTCGGAGTCGCCACCATTGCCGACGTCCTCCAGGCGCAAACGGCGCTCTCGCAGGCACAGCTCGATGCGGAGAGCACCGAAGGCACCTTGCAGACCACCCGTGGCGCGCTCGCGCTTGCCCTGGGCCTGCCAGCCAATGTGCCCTACGATGTCGAACAGCCCGCGCACATTCCGGTGTCGACACTCACGGACAGTGTGGACACCCTGATCGCCCGTGCCGTGAGCTCGCGTCCGGATCTGGCTGCCGCCATGGCCGACTCGGCGGGAGCACACGCACACATCGGCGCCGTACGCGCCGAACGGCTTCCGTCACTTCTGCTGTCCGGGAACGGCGGACGCACCTACATCCAGGACCGGGGCAACGGCAACAACTACACGATTTCGCTCGGCCTGAGCATCCCGCTCTTCGCCGGTTTCTCCCGCGCATACAATCAGATGCAGGCCGAAGCAGAGGCGCAGGCCGCGGCCTCGCGGCTCGATGCGCTGCGCCAGCAGGTCATGTTTCAGGTCTTCAGCTCATACTACACGCTGCAGACCGCCACCCGGCGCGTGAAAACCGCCGATGACCTGCTGGCCAGCGCGCAGCTATCCGACAGCGTCGCGCTCGGCCGCTACAAGGCGGGCGTGGGCAGCGTCCTGGATCTGCTCGCGGCGCAGAGCGCCCTCGCGAGCGCACGCGCCCAGCAGGTCCAGTCCCGGTGGATCTGGCAAACCGCTCTCGCCCAGCTCGCGCACGACGCGGGCGTGCTCGACGCACATGGCAACAGCAACGTGCACCTCGCTCCCGATTCAACCGGACGTGAATAGCCATACTCTATGAGATACCGGGTCGTACGTTTCACGCTTCGTCTGCCGCGGCCGCTTGCGGCGACCGTTGGCCTGGTCGCGCTCGCCGTTGCATGCTCGGACCCCGCGAAGGAGGCCCCGCCTCCGGTGCCGGTGAGCGTGGCCATCGTGCAGCAGCGCCCCATGCCGTTCGAGATTGACGCCACCGGCACCGTGGAGCCGCTGCAGAGCGTCTCGGTGATGGCGCAGGTGGGCGGTATTCTCACGCACGTGGCCTTCAAGGAAGGTGACGAAGTCCAACGCGGTCAGATACTCTTTCAGATCGATCCGCGACCTTCCCAGGCCGCGCTGCAACAGGCCGAAGGTGTGCTGGCCAAGGACAGGGCGCAGCTCGTCACCGCACAGCAGGACCAGAAACGGTTCGCGCAGCTCGTGAAGCAGGATTACGTCACCACACAGCAGTACGATCAGGCGGTGGCGAATGCCGCCTCGCTCACGGCCACCGTGAGTTCCGATCAGGCTGCTGTGGAGCAGGCCCAGTTGAACGTACAGTACGCCACGATCCACGCGCCCATTTCGGGACGTGCCGGCTCGCTGCTCATGAAGGAAGGCAATCTCGTCAAGGCCGAAGGCGCACCGCTGGTGGTGATCAATCAGATCCGCCCCATTCTGGTCCGCTTCGCGGTGCCGTCCTCCAATCTGACGAATATTCGCAAGTACAATGGCAACACGCTGCCCATCACGGTGCAGCCGGTGAGCGGCGGCCCCACCAGTCAGGGTACGCTGTCCTTTCTGGACAATGCGGTGGATACGACCACCGGAACCATCCTGCTCAAGGGTCGATTCGACAATACCAATGCGACGCTCTGGCCAGGTGAATTCGTGAATGCGGCGCTGCAACTCTTCGTGCAGCAGGATGCAGTGGTGGCCCCGGCCGCTGCTGTGGTCCAGAGCCAGACCGGGACGTACGTCTTCATCGTCAAGAGTGGCACGGCCACACAACGTGAGGTGAAGGTCCAGCGCGTGGCGGGGAATGACGCCATCATCGCGAGCGGGGTCGCCGCTGGCGACACGGTCGTCACCGACGGCCAGCTCCGGCTGGTCACCGGACTGAAAGTGCAGATCAAGGCGCCACCCGGCACGGATCAGCCGAGGTCCTGATGAATATCCCGGAACCGTTCATCCGACGGCCCGTCATGACCACACTGGTCATGTCGGCCATTCTCATTTTCGGGGTTGTCGCCTACCGCCTGCTGCCGGTGAGCGACCTTCCCACCGTGGATTATCCCACCATCACGGTGAGCGCCTCGCTGGCGGGTGCAAGTCCGGAAACCATGGCCAGTGCCGTGGCCACGCCGCTCGAGAAGCAGTTCTCGACCATCGCGGGCGTGGACGCCATGACCTCCAGCAGCAGTCAGGGCTCCACCAACATCACGCTGCAGTTCTCGCTGGATCGCAACGTGGACGCGGCGGCGCAGGATGTGAACGCCGCCATCTCGCAGACGCTGCGACAGTTGCCTGATGGAATCATTCCACCGTCGTACCGCAAGGTGGATCCATCGGCGTCGCCAATTCTCTATCTCGCGCTGCTCTCGAAGACCCTGCCGCTCTCCCAGCTCGACGAGTACGCCGAAACGTTCCTGGCGCAGCGCATTTCGACGGTGGATGGCGTCGCGCAGGTACAGGTGTACGGCTCGCAGAAGTACGCCGTGCGCATCCAGCTCGACCCGCAGGCAATGTCCGCGCGCAAGATCGGCATTGATGAGGTTGTGGACGCGGTCTCGAACGCCAATGTCAACCTCCCCACCGGCATTCTCTGGGGCACGGACAAGGCCTACACGGTGCAGGCTAACGGCCAGCTCAACGACGCCGGAACGTTCCGTCCCATGATCGTGGCCTATCGCAACGGCGCTCCGGTGCGGCTGGGCGATCTGGGTCAGGTCAATGACGGGGTGCAGAATGACAAGACGGCCAGCTGGTTCAACGGCGCGCGGTCCATCGTGCTGGCCGTCCAGCGCCAGCCGGGCACCAATACCGTCAAGGTCGCCGACGGAGTGAAGGCCGCGCTCAGGCAGATGGAAACCGACTTCCCCCCTTCGGTGGAAGTCCAGACGCTCTACGACCGCTCGGATTCCATTCAGCAATCCGTGTCGGATGTGAAGATCACCCTGTTCATCACGCTCTGCCTCGTGGTGATGGTGATCTTCCTGTTCCTGCGCAATGTGTCGGCGACCATCATCCCCAGTCTCGCCCTCCCGATGTCGCTCATCGGCACCTTCGTGGTGATGTACCTGCTGGGGTACAGTCTCGACAATCTGTCGTTGATGGCGCTCACGTTATGCGTGGGATTCGTGGTGGACGATGCCATTGTCATGCTCGAGAACATCGTGCGTCACATCGAGATGGGAGAACCGGTATTCCAGGCCGCGCTCAATGGATCGCGCGAGATCGGCTTCACCATTCTTTCCATGACGTTCTCGCTGGTGGCCGTCTTCATCCCCGTGCTCTTCATGGGAGGACTGGTCGGTCGCCTCTTCCACGAATTCGCCGTCACCATTGGCGTCGCGATCCTCGTCTCGGGATTCGTGTCGCTTACGCTCACGCCCATGCTGTGCAGCCGGTTTCTCCGGTCGCAGCATGGCGAGGAGCACGGGCGCCTCTATAACGCCACCGAGCGAGCCTACCAGAAGAGCGTGGACTTCTACATCCGCACGCTCGGCTGGGCCATGGATCACCGCCCGCTCATACTGCTCTTCTCGGCTGGCATCCTCGTGGGGACGGGGCTTCTCGCCATGGTGGTCCCCAAGGGATTCCTTCCCAGCGAGGACCAGGGGCGCGTGAATGCCACCACCGAGGCCGCGGAAGGCACATCGTACCAGTCCATGGTGCAGCACGAACAGGCCGTGGCGGCCATCGTGCAGGCCGACCCGAACGTCCAGGATTTCATGTCGTCCGTGGGCGGCGGCTATGGCAGCACGAGCAACCAGGGACGCCTCTTCATCCATCTCAAGGACCACCCCGAGCGCAAGCTCAGCGCGGACGAGGTGATCCAGGAGATGAGCAGGAAGTTCGAGACGGTCGCCGGCATCCGGGTATTCATGCAGAACCCGCCACCCATCAACATTGGCGGCCACCACACCAAGAGCCAGTACCAGTTCACGCTGCAGAGCCCGGACCTGCAGACGCTGTACCAGGCATCCCACGTGCTCGAGACGCGCATGAAGCAGATCACGGGGCTGCAGAACGTGACGAGCGATCTGCAGATCGCGAGTCCGCAGGTCGACGTGCAGATCGACCGCGATCGCGCGTCGTCGCTCGGCATCAGCGCCGGCCAGGTGGAACAGGCGCTGTACAACGCGTACGGCGCCCGCCAGGTCTCCACGATTTACACGCCCACAAACCAGTACTGGGTGATCATGGAGCTGCTGCCCCAGTATCAGCGCGACCTGTCGGCGCTCAACATGCTGTACATCCACTCGAGTACGGGCGACCTGGTGCCGCTGGCTTCCCTGGCGCACATCACGTCGGACATTGGACCGCTCACGGTGAATCACTCGGGGCAGTTGCCGTCCGTCACGCTCTCCTTCGATCTCGCGCCAGGCGTCTCGCTTGGCTCGGCCGTCACGGAGGTGGAGAACGCCGCGCGTCAGTCGCTGCCGTCCACCATCAGCACGGAGTTCAGCGGTACCGCGCAGGCATTCCAGGAGGCGCAGAGCGGACTGCTCATGCTGCTCGTGCTCGCCGTGGTGGTGATCTACATCGTGCTCGGCATTCTCTACGAGAGCTTCATCCATCCACTCACGATTCTCTCGGGGTTGCCATTCGCGGGCTTTGGCGCACTCCTCACGCTGGTCATCTTCCGCACGGAGCTCAGTCTCTACGCCTTCGTCGGCATCATCATGCTGATCGGGCTGGTGAAGAAGAACGCGATCATGATGATCGACTTCGCCATCGAGGCGGAGCGCAATCACCACAAGTCCGCGCGTGATGCGATCATGGAGGCCTGCACCGTCCGCTTCCGTCCCATCATGATGACGACGATGGCCGCATTGATGGGCACGCTCCCCATCGCGCTCGGTACGGGCACCGGCGCGGAGTCGCGGCGCCCTCTGGGCATCGCCGTCGTGGGTGGCCTGGCGTTCTCACAGCTCATCACGCTCTACGTGACGCCGGTGATCTACACCTATCTGGACTCCGTGCAGCAGCGGATCAGGGTGTTCCGGACAGGACCCGCCGAAGTTCCGCAGCCGGCGCCGGTTACCGGAGACTGAGGACGCAACCGGAAATGGGAGAAGCGATCCTCCCGTTTCCCTGTTGTATGCCTCTGCTGCCAGGCTCCCCGCATGCGCGTTCCTTGCCTCTTGACGTTCTGCCCGATCTGTTGTATTGGGAAGCCGACAATCGCCAAGCAGTGCGCGCGCCGCAGCTCGGTGAGCTTCGCGACAAACTCGAAAGGAGGCAATCATGCCGCGCGGTGATCAGTACAACGACCGGCTCCACCTCTCCGAACACGACGACGACGAGGAAGATCTCGGGTTCGGCGGCGGCGGTTCATCATATGATGACGACGACGATGAGGACGGGGGCGGGGGATGGGGAATGAAGCATCATGGGGACGATCTCTTCGACAAGACCGACGAAGAGGAGTCTGAGGAGGAGGAGCCGGCGGCTGAAGAGGAGACGACGGAAGAGGTGGAGGAAGAGGCCTTCGTCCGTCCACCCATCGTCCGCGTCACGGCACCCTCCGCGCAACCGGCGAGCACTCCGCCCAGGACTCCCGCGCCACCGCGGCACTCTGCCGCGCCGGCCGTGAAACCACCGCAGAAGGCAGCACCCAAGCCGGCAGCACCCAAGCCGGCAGCACCCAAACTGCCACCCAAGCCAGCGGCAAAGAAGGCGGCAGCGAAGAAACCGGCTGCGAGGAAACCCGCCGCTCGGAAGGCCGCTCACAAAACTCCCAGGAAGGCTACCGCGAAGAAGGCTACCGCGAAGAAGGCCACCGCGAAAAAGGCCGCCCGGAAGGCCCCGAAACGGGCAACGAAGAAGGCCGCGAAAAAGGCATCCCGGCCCGCCGCACGCAAGAAGGCGCCAGCCAGGAAGAAGGCAGCCACCAGGCGATCCGCCAGAGGGCGGCGGCGCTGAGCCGATCGTTCCTGCAGCGTAATTCCGTATGGATCCGGACGGCGAGAGGTTCACACGACTCTCGCCGTCTTGCTGTTTCGCCTGTCGCCCCTCTCTCTCTCTCGTTATTCTTGACTCCCATGCCGGACTCGCCCATTCCCCTGCTGCGCGCGCACGCGCGCCACGCGCCCTGGAACGCGCGCGGCCTTGCCGCGCACGTGACGTCACTGGTCAACGGCGCCGGCATGCGACCCACCAATGCCGCGGCACGGGCAGAGCCGAGTGCGCGCGCGGTGCGATTCTACGTGGCAAACGGACTGCTCGATCACCCCGACGGAACCGGCACCGCCGCCACATACAACTACCGGCATCTGCTGCAGCTCACCTTCGTCAAGATTCGCCAGCGTGAAGGTCAGACGCTCGACCGGATCAAGGACGAGATGAAGGAGCTGGCCGGCGACGCCCTCGAGCGCCGGGTGGCATCGTCGCTCGCACCCGCGCTCGGCGCGGGAGCCGATACGACACCGGAGCTGGATCTGGATGGTCAGGCCGTGTGGCATCGCATCGCGGTCGCGAACGGCATTGAGTTGCACGTCCGCGACGACTCGCCCGCGGCGCGCAGCCAGGCGATTCTCGCCCTACGCGAAGCCGTCCGGGCGACATTGGGCCGGGAGGATATCCGGTAATGCCGGGAACAGTCGTCAGAACAGCGTGAGTTGCACACGGGGCCAGACGCCTGTCGCGCCTGGCCCCGTACCTTCCCTGATCACGTCCCACCCGCAGGGTGGAGAGCTGTCAGCCCAGTTTGTGCAGCTCCACCCGCCGGTTCTCGGCCTGGCCGGCTTTCGTCTTGTTCGACGTCACCGGGTTGGCTTCACCATATCCCTTGGACTCGAGACGCCCCGCGTCCACACCCTTCTGCACGAGATA
The DNA here is from genome assembly GCA_050733555.1 of Gemmatimonadaceae bacterium. Classification (GTDB taxonomy): domain Bacteria; phylum Gemmatimonadota; class Gemmatimonadetes; order Gemmatimonadales; family Gemmatimonadaceae; genus JADGGM01. The sequence goes on from JBOHTE010000699.1 coordinate 8,610, forward strand.
GGTCTTCACTGCGTCAGCGCGCTGCTGCGACAGCTTCTGGTTGTACGCTGCCGCACCAACGTTATCCGTGTAGCCCGCCACCTCGACACGAATATCGGGGTTGGCGACGAGACTCCCGGCCACCTGATCCAGGACGTCCTGCGCCTCGGGGAGGAGCACGGCCTTGCCGAACTCGAAGTTCACACCCTTGAGGACGACCGCCGTCTTTTTCTCTTCAAAGAGCACCGGGCAGCCGTTGGTATCCACCTTGGTGCCGGCCGCGGTATTCGGGCACTTGTCCATGTCGTCCGCAACGCCATCCTGATCGCTGTCCTGCGGACAACCATTCGCGTCCACCTTCACGTTGGCCGGAGTGTTCGGGCACTTGTCCGCCGTGTCAGGCACACCGTCGTTGTCCGCATCGGGTGGCGGCGGTGGCGGCGTCGGAGCAGCAGCTGGCTGCTCGACCGGAGCCGGAGCAGGAGTCGGAGCAGGCGGCGGCGCAGCCGGCACGGGCTCGGACTTCTTCAGGTGGTGAAAGAGCAGAATGCTCACGCCAGCCTGAAATCCGTAATTCAGGATGTGCTTGATGTCCGCGCTCTTGTCGAACGGGCTGGACATGTAATCGGCGGTGCCATCCACGCGCAGCGCCAGCCAGTCGTTGGCCGTGAAGCGGGCACCCAGCAGTGCGCCAACACCGTTATCATGCTGCGGCGTCCAGTTGTCGACGTTGAAATCCGCCGGGTTGTCCTGTACGCCCCACGCCTTTCCGTACTTGTTGCGCGTATACCCCGCGCCGATCAGCGCGTGAAACTGATCGCCGATGGGCTGATTGTAGACAAGGCGCACATGGAGCGGCTCGTACTGATACCGCAGCGCTCCCGGGTTGCTCGTGGGCGTCGTCCACGAGTAGTCACCTTCGATTTCCCACCGCGGCAGCACGAAAATTCCGGCTCGTGCTCCCACGCCGTTCCAATCGGGAACACCGAGGTTATTGTCGAAGTACGTGCGCCTGTAGAAACCACCAAGCTCAATGGACCCCGTCTGTTGGGCCACGGCGGGAACGGCGACCGACAGCGCGGCCATGATTGCACCAACACGTACGAGTCTCTTCATAAAGTGATTCTCCCAATGAGGGGTTGTATCTATACGGAACCATCGCTGGCATCCGTTGCACGACGCGACCCATTGGGCACCCAGCACTTCGGCTCGCGCGCCAACACAGTATGCCAGGAAATGCAGCACTCCACTCTCTTTCATCGTCGTGCGGCGGACTGCTAACCAGCACTCCTACAACGTGATACGAGCAACACTGCCGACTGGACACGCGCAAGTCTTAAACCTTGCGAATGCATCACAATATTCCATTAGGGCTTCTTTCGCCAGTGTTGCAAGGCAGGCCCATCCACAGTGAAGTCAGCGCGACGCGGAGCTGACCTCCATGTTTCGGGCTGCCTGAACCAGCCATCTGCCAACCTTCACCCATCGGGAGTAATCGCACGCATGCCGGATGCACCTCGAGTCGCAGTACTCACGGGAATCGGGAAGACGGGGCAAACGGGAGAGATCATCGCGCGGGTCCTTGCGGCTCGCGGACTGCAGCTCGCCGTGGTTGATCGCACTCCGGCCGGCGCGACCAGTCGCGCAAACGAGTTGCGCGCAACTGGCATCAGCGCGCAGGGCTTTGGCTGCGACCTGACAGACGACGCACAGGTTGCCGTGCTCGCGCGCGACATCGCGCATGCGTTCGGGCCGCGAGTGGATGCGCTGATCAACGTCGCCGGTGGCTTCGGCATGACCGGTCCGGTGGCGGACAGCACGACGTCGAGCTGGTTCACGCAGTTCGCGATCAATCTCACCACCGCATATCTCAGCACACGAGCCTTCCTGCCGGCGTTGCGCGCCGCGCGTGGCGCCATCGTGTATTTCGCCTCGGCCGCCGCACTCCCATCTGCGCGCGTCGCGAACATCTCCGCCTACGCTGCCGCCAAGAGTGGCGTGGTCGCGCTCATGCGCGCCGTGGCGGACGAGGAACGCACCTACGGTGTTCGCGCCAACGCCGTTGCCCCTACATCCATCCGCACGGCGACCAACGTTCAGGCCATGGGTGGGACGGGACCGTACGTCGAGCGCGAAGACGTCGCCGCCACGGTGGCCTGGCTCTGTTCGGACGACGCGAAAGCCATTACCGGCCAGGTGATCCGGATCGGCTAGCGGGCCCGCTCCCCCGCCCTCCCCTTGGGAATGATCCCCACCACTGCCACCCCTCCCTTGGGAATCGGCAAACGGGAATGGGGAATG